>JANOVJ010000389.1:0-4340 GCA_031417295.1 bacterium
GGGCTTCTTGCTCGGCGCGTCTTCGGCGCAGACAACGCAGGCGAAGCGCTTCTCCCATTGCGCACCAAGATGCGCGGTCAGCAAAGCATCCACGTTGCTGCGACTCGTCGTCGTCGCAATCGCCATCGGCACGCCAGCCGCCGTGCATTCGTTCAGCAGCTCGCGCACGCCGCCGCGCAGCGCGATGCCGCCTGCGGCCACGATCCGCGCATAGCGTTCGTTCTTGTCCTTGTGCAGCCGCCGCGCAAGCTGCTCGCGCTCTTGCGCTGACGCAGGCGCGTCGGGCTGTGTCGCCATGTCGTGCAGCATCCGCTCGACGCCACCGGTCACGCGCAGCAGTTCGCCATAGCGCTGCTCGGTCCACCGCCAAGGCACGCCCACCGCCTCGAACGCGGCGTTGAAGGCGACGCGGTGGCCGTCGCGTTCGGTCTCGGCCAGCGTGCCGTCAACGTCCCAGATCAGCGCTTTCAAGTCGGTTCGCCGCGAGCACATGGTCGGCAATCTCGGGCAGGCTGTCGAAGAGGCGGTCGGGGTGCGCATCGGCGATCGGCACGCCCGCGTTGTAGCCGTAGGGCACGGCCCAGGCGGGGATGCCGGCGTTGCGCGCGGTCTCCACGTCGGTGCGCGAATCGCCGATGTGCGCGGCTGCGTCGTGCTGGCCGCCCATCGCCTTCAGCATGTGGTCGATCACCTTGCGGTCGGGCTTCTTGTGCGGCAGGGTGTCGCCGCCGATCAGCAGCTCGAACGCGCCGTCGAGCTTGGTGGCTTCCAGCACGCGGCGGGCGAAGTGCTCTTCCTTGTTGGTCACGCAGGCCAGGCGCACACCGCTGGCGAGCAATCTTTCCAGCGTCAGTTCGCAGCCGGGGTAGGGCCGGCCGCTGGTGCCCGCCGTCAGCGCGTAATGGTGATTGAAGCGCGCCAGCACTTGCTCGGTCGGCAGTTGCGCAGCGCGCAGCGGGCGTTCGCGCAGCAGGTTCGACATCAGCTTCAACATCAGCTCGCGCGTGCCGGCGCCGATGAGCTTGGCGATCTCAGCCACCGGCCGGCGCTCGACACCGAAGTCCTCGATCGTCAGGTTGGCCGCCTCGGCAATCTCGCCAGCCGTGTCGACCAGCGTGCCGTCGAGGTCGAAGCTCAGTACGGTGTAGCGCATGGCGTGGGGCTGCCGTTCACTGGTGCTGCGCACGGCGAATGTCCATCAGCCGCAGGATCAGCGGCGTCAGGATGATCTGCATCGCCAGGTCCATCCGTCCGCCGGGCACGACGATGGTGTTGGCGCGCGACATGTACGACTGGTCGATCATCGACAGCAAATACGCGAAGTCGATCCCGCGCGGGTTCCTGAAGCGGATCACCACCTTGCTCTCGCCGGCCGTGGGAATGTCGCGCGCGATGAAGGGGTTCGAGGTGTCCACCATCGGCACCCGCTGGAAGTTGATGTCGGTCTCGCCGAACTGTGGGCAGATGAAATGCACGTAGTCGTGCATGCGGCGCAGGATGGTGTCGGACACGGCTTCCTTCGAATAGCCCCGGTCCTTGGTGTCGCGGTGGATCTTCTGGATCCACTCCAGGTTGATGATCGGCACCACGCCGATTTTCAGGTCGACGTGCTTGACCAGATCGACCTTGTCGGTCTTGACGCAGCCGTGCAGGCCTTCGTAGAACAGCAGGTCGGTGTCGGTGCGGGTGTTCTGCCACGGTGTGAAGGTGCCGGGCTCCTGCTTCCACGGCGCAGCCTCGGCGTCGCTGTGCAGGTACACGCGGGACTGGCAGCGGCCTTCCTTGCCGTAGGCCTGGAACTGCTTTTCCAGCGCTTCCCATTCATTGGCCTCCGGGCCGAAGTGGCTCATCGACTTGCCGGCGCTGTCGGCAGCGGCAATGCGGGCCTTCATGTCCGCGCGCTCGAAGCGGTGGAAGGCGTCGCCCTCGATCACCGCGGCGGTGATGTTCTCGCGCCGAAAGATGTTCTCGAACACGCGCTTGACGGTGGTGGTGCCGGCGCCGCTGGAGCCGGTCACGGCAACGATGGGGTGCTTCTTCGACATGGCGTGTGAGCTCGGGTCAGGCGTGCGGTTGCACGAACAGCGAACGGGTCTTGAACAGTTGCAGCGACACGTTCTCGCTCGGGTCGGCGTGGTAGCGCACGATCAGCTCCACCTCGGCGCGCGAGCCCAGGATCACCGGCACCTTCTGGTGCAGCGTGTCGGGCACGATGTCGAGCAGGTTCTGCGTGCCCGTCACCGCAGCGCCGCCGGCCTGCTCGATCAGGAACGACATCGGCGCCGCCTCGTACATCAGGCGCAGCCGGCCCGGCTTTCGCGGCTCCTTGGTGTCGCGCGGGTACAGGAACAGGCCGCCGCGGCTGAAGATGCGGTGCACCTCGGCCACCATGCTCGCCACCCAGCGCATGTTGAAGTTGCTCGCCCGCGGCCCGTCTTCGCCGGCCAGGCATTCGGCCACGTAGCGCTGGATCGGTTTCTCCCAGAAGCGCTGGTTCGAGGCGTTGATCGCGAACTCGCGCGTGTTGGGCGGTATCTGCACCGCGTCGCGCGTCAAGTACCACTGGCCGTCGCGGCGGTCTAGTGTGAAGGCGCTGACGCCCTTGCCGCAGCTCAGCATCAGCACCGTGGCCGGGCCGTAGACCACGTAGCCGGCCGCCACCTGCCGCCGGCCCGGTTGCAGGAAGCCCGCGGCCCCCGGCGTGGTGCCGCGAAACGGGTGCGGCAGGATCGAGAAGATGGTGCCGACGGAGATGTTGGCCTCGATGTTGGACGAGCCGTCGAGCGGGTCGAACAGCACCAGGTACTCGCCGTTGTCGCCATGCCAGTCGGAGATCGACGCGTCGTCGTGCTCCTCGCTCGCCCAGGCCGCAACGTGCCGGCAGGCGGCCAACGCTTCGGCCAGACAATCGTCGGCGAACAGGTCGAGCTTCTTCTGCACCTCGCCGTGGGTGTTGCTGTTGTCGGTGCTGCCGTGCAGGCCGGCCAGCGCGCCGAGCGCCACCGAATCGGCGATGCGAATGCAGGCCAGCGCGATGGTGTGGAGCGTTGCCGCGAGAGCGGGGCTTTGGCTGGCCAGCCATTGCGACAGCGTGGTGGTGGTCATGGCGTGGCCTCGTTGACAGGCAGGGAAGCAGCGGCGAACAGCCGGCTGGCGCGGATATCTGACGGCAGCAGTTCCGTCAGGTCTTCGCGCGTGAGCGCGCGTTCGCGTTCGGCGAACAGGCGGCTCGCCTGGCGCAGGCGCGAGCGGTCGAGCGCGTTGCGCACGCTGCGCGCGTTGGCGAAATGCGGTTGAGCGAGGCGCAGCGTCAGGTAGTCGCCAAAGGCTTCCAGCGTGCCGCTGCCGAAGCGGTAGTTCATCGTCTTGAGCATCCGCTCTGCGATCTGGAGCAACTCGTCGCGGCTGTAGTCGGGGAAGTCGAGGTGGTGCGCGATGCGTGACGACAGGCCGGGGTTGGACTTGAAGAAGGTGTCCATCCTGTCCTTGTAGCCGGCCACGATCACGACCAGATCGTCGCGCTGGTTCTCCATGATCTGAAGCAGGATTTCGATCGCCTCCTGCCCGTAGTCGCGCTCGTTTTCCGGCCGGTAAAGGTAGTAGGCCTCGTCGATGAACAGTACGCCGCCCATCGCCTTCTTCAGGATTTCCTTGGTCTTCGGCGCCGTGTGGCCGATGTACTGGCCCACCAGATCGTCGCGCGTCACGCTCACCACATGGCCTTTGCGCACATAGCCCAGCCGATGCAGAATTTTCGCCATCCGCATCGCCACCGTCGTCTTGCCGGTGCCGGGGTTGCCGGTGAAGCTCATGTGCAGCGACGGCGTCTGCGCTGCAAGGCCGAGGTTCAGGCGCAGCTTGTCGATCACCAGCAGCGCCGCGATGTCGCGGATGCGCGTCTTCACTGGCGCCAGGCCGATGAGGTCGGTGTCGAGTTCGTCGAGCACCGCCTCGACCTGGCTGGCAGCCAGGACTTCGGCAACGGTCATCTGGGTGGGTGCGTCCATCGCTGCGGCCATCGAGGTGGAATGCGCGCGTTCGATCAGTAGCGCTCCCCTTCCGGCTTGCCGGCCGCGTACGAGCGCGTCGTGTAGCGGATCGAACGCCCTTCGATTTCCTGCCGCTCCAGCGCGAAGCCCGGCTCGACCTTCGGCCGATTGACAAGGTAGGACATGCGCGGCGTTTCCCATCCGTGCGTGGAATCGAATGCATTGACGCGCACATACTGGTTCGGAAACGTCTTCCGACAGCCGTTGATTTCCAGCAGGATGGCAGCCGGGTCCTTCAGGTCGAACATCGGGTTGCCGTACATCTCCCAGTAGGTGTTGCGCGGGTGCGGG
>JANOVJ010000390.1:0-4483 GCA_031417295.1 bacterium
CAGACAGCGCGCGTGGATGGTGGGGAAGTGCGACTTCAGGAAGGCCTCGCCCAGGTGCGTGGCATCGAGCAGCACACAGTCGAGGCCGTGTTTTTTCATCTCGAAGTCGATGGCACGGGCCACGATGTCGCGCGGCGCCAGTTCGAGCCGCGCGTCGTGCGCCGCCATGAAGCGCGCAGCGTCGCCTTCGATGCCCGGCAGCGTCAGCCGCCCGCCCTCGCCGCGCAGCGCTTCGGTGATCAGGAAGCTGCGTTCCTGCGGGTGGTACAGGCAGGTCGGGTGGAACTGGATGAACTCCATGTTGCCCACGCGGCAGCCGGCGCGCCAGGCCATCGCGATGCCGTCGCCGGTGGCGGTGTCGGGGTTGCTGGTGTAGCGGTAGACCTTGCCCACGCCACCGGTGGCCAGCACCACGGCCGCGGCGGGCAGCGTCTCGACGCGCTGGCGGTCGATGTCGAGCGCATAGACGCCGTGGCAGCGCGGCGATTCGTCGCTCTTCAGGTGGCGCGAGGTGATCAGGTCGAGCGCCATCCAGCGCTCGCGTAACGCGATGTTCGGATGCGCTCGCACCTGATCGAGCAGCACGTCGTGGATCGCCTTGCCGGTGGCGTCGGCCGCATGGGCGATGCGGCGCACCGCGTGGCCGCCTTCGCGCGTGAGGTGCAGGCCGAGCGGGCCGTCGGGGTCGGCCGAGAACGGCACGCCGCAGGCCACCAGCCACTCCACGGCCTCGGCGCTTTGCTCGGCGATGAAGCGCGCGGTGTGCTCATCGACCAGCCCGGCGCCGGCCTCCTGCGTGTCGTGCACGTGCGAGGCGATGCTGTCGTCGTCACCGAGCACGCCGACGATGCCGCCCTGGGCCCAAGCGGTGGCGCCGTCCTCGAGCTCGCGCTTGGCCAGGATCACGACCGGGTGGCTGCGGGCCAGGTGCAAGGCCACCGTCAGGCCGGCCAGCCCGGCGCCGACGATAACGACCGGGCGCACTGCGGGGGACCCAGGGGATGACATGTGAATTGGCCCCGGCCGTCGGGCTCAGTGGCCGACGTCGTGGCGTTGAAGCCGGTGAAGCGAAAGATTCTATCGACGCCGGCCCGGCCCGAAGTAGCCCTGCCGGATAGCGGCACAAATGGACGCACTGCCCCAACGCATGCCGACCTGCGCGCAAACGCCGCTGGGCAAGGCTGGGCCGCTGTGCGACAGTTACGGTTGCTTTTCGCGGGCCCAGCGTGCAAAGGGTCGGCGCCCGACACCGCAAACCCCATGAGCTCTGGCAACGACCCCGGCTTCGACTCGACCGCCACCCGGCCGAACCACCGCGTCAGCGAATTGCTCGACGGCTGGCAAGCCACGCGGGCGCAAACCGTGCTCGCCACCCGCTTCGTCGCCAACAAGGACGACTACCTGGCCACCGAGCCGGCCGACATCGGCCGCGCAGTGGGCGAAAACGTGCGCGAGCTGTTCGTCTCGTGCGACCCGGCCCCGGCGCTGCTGCAGCAGTTCGACCACGCGCGGCCCGAGTTCATTGCGGTGCACGACGTCGGCACCGCGTCGTCGCGCAAGTTCCTGGCCGGCGTGGCAGAAGCAACCGGCCTCGGGCTGCAACGCCTCGTGATCCGCCGCCAGGGCTACGGCACGACGCTGGCGACGCTGGAGTTCATCGAGTTCCCCGGTGCCGACGGCAGCACGCTGCGCATCTACAGCACCGAGGTCGAGGCCGACACGGTGTCGCGCCAGGGCCTGGCGCGGGTGCTGCTGGCCTACAGCCGGCTCGGCGTGCTGATGGTCGGCGACCTGCCGGCCCATGCGCTCGCAGCGGCGCTCAAGCCGTTGCGCGACGACATCATCACCGGCCCCTGGCCGAACCGCGATTTGTTGTTGCTGCCGCTGGCGTCTTCGGCGGCGCTGGCCTCGCAAGGGGCCGATCTCGGGCGCGGCACCGGCGTCACGGTGCGCAGCACGCCGGCCGTGATGCGGCCCTCAGACGCCTGGACGTTTCTCAGCGGTGCCTGGGGTCGCCTGCGGGGCCAGATCGGCGCCGCGGGCAAGCTCGTGCCCGACCTCGCCACCGCCCCGGCCAGGCCGGCTCCGGCCGGGAACCCCGAGGCCGCGGCTACCGGGTTCGCCCAGGCAGCAACGCCGACGCTGCAACCGATGTCGCTGCGGCCCATGCCGGCAGTACCGCAAACGCCCACCCACGGCCCGGCGCTGGACCCGGCGGCGTCGGAACAACTGGCGCGCTATGTCGAGCAGTTGTGCAAGTTGAACGGGATGATCGAATGCTGCGTGTTCGAGGCCGCCAGCGGCCGCAACATCGCCCACGCCGGGAGTGCGCACGACGCCGACAGCCTGGCCTCGGCGGGCGCCTCGCTGCTCGGTTCGATGATCCGCGCCGGGCGCCGGCTGAACCTCGGCGCCGAGCTGCCGGAAGCGGCCATCACGCTCGACACGCGGCACCTGATCCTGCGCGCCGTTCCTCGTCATCCGGCGCTGATGCTGCACGCCGTGCTCGACAAGAGCCACGCCAACCTGACGCTGGCGCGGCTACAGATCCTGCGCATGGACGACATGTTCGACGAAGCGGCCGGCGGATCAGCGTAAGGCGGCCCCGATCGACGCCAGGGCCGCGACGATTGCAGCGGCATCGCCGGCCCGCGTACTGAGCGCCACATAAGCATCGGGCCGAATGAGGTAGACATGACCGGCCTCGTAGCCGGGCGCAGCGCCGGTCACGGCTGGCGTGGCAATGGGCTGCAATGCACAGTGCAGGTTCACGCGCGCCGCATCCACCGAAAGCACCGCGAACTTGCCCGTGGCGAGCACTTGGTGCAGCCGAGCAGCCCCGTTTTCAGGCGTTGCGAGCACCACGTCCGGCGCACGCTCGCCCGCGGCAGGGCGGCGTGCCGCGCCATGCGGCGTTTGGGTCAGCGCGCTTTGCGAATAGTGCAGGTCGACTTCGGTCAACTGATCGACCATGCGTTGCCGCAGCGCCGGCACGTGGCTCAATGCGCCCGCGGCAAGATTGCGGATCTCCTGCAAGACCGGGTTGCGCAGCATCGCAAGCTTCGTCATGTTGCCGGCGTTGCGCAGCACCTGGTCGCCGATCGCGCTGCGTTCCGGCGAATAGCTGTCGAGCAGCGCAGGCGATGCCTGCCGGTGCCAGACCAGCGCCAGCTTCCAGGCCAGGTTGAAAGCGTCCTGCATGCCGGTGTTCATGCCTTGCCCGCCCGCGGGGCTGTGCACGTGCGCGGCATCCCCGGCCAGGAACACACGGCCGTGGCGATACTCCCGCACCTTGCGCTCGTTGATGAGGAAGCGGCTGATCCAGACCGGATTGCGTGCGCGCACGCCCTGCGGGCCACGGTGGCTCAGCAAGGCCTGCACGTCTTCCAGCGTCGGTGGGGGCCGGTCCCCATCTGCTGCGAGCCCGACATCGGCGATGACGCGGAATCGCCGGTCGCTGATAGGGAAGAACACGAGCACGCCATCCGTCGTCCAGCAGATCGTGATTTCGTCGGGCGGAACATCGCCGACGAGTTCGACATCCGCCAGCACCCATTGCGAGGGCAGCGTCTCGCCCTCGAACTGCGCTCCGAGCCCATGGCGAACGGTGCTGTGCGCGCCGTCGCATGCGGCCAGGTACGCGGCGCGAACGGTTTCTTCATGTCCGTCGGCGTGGCGCAGGACAGCCGAAACGCGGTCGCCGTCGTCGACAAAGGACGTGAGTTCGACTTGTCGCTCCACATGCACGCCGAGCTGGACCAGCTGTTCGCCCAGCAGCCGTTCGGTTTCGCTCTGCGGAATCATCAGCGCGAAGCGGTAGACGCTGCGTGCGGTGCCAAGCTGGACATGCACCAACTCCTTGCCTTCAGCGAATATGCGTGCACCCACGGCCCTCAATCCGGCATCGAGGAAGGGCCGTACGCAACCCTGGATGTCCAGCAGTTCCAGCGTGCGCGGCCAGAGCACCAGCGCCTTGGACTTGTCGGTGGGTGCGGCCGCCTTGTCTACGCTGCGCACATCGACGCCACGGCGCTTCAATGCCATCGCCATCGTCAGGCCCACCGGGCCCGCACCCACGACCAGTACCTGTTCGTTCATCTGAGAGCCATCCGAACCGTTCAGTGCACGACGCGCTCGAAGCTGAACTCGCCGTCCACCACGCCGACCGGGATCACGTCCTTCGGGCCGAAGCGGCCCTGCAGAATCAGCTTCGCAACCGGGTTCTCGATCCGCTGCTGAATGGCCCGCTTCAGCGGCCGGGCGCCGAACGCGGGGTCGAAGCCGACCTTGGCCAGTTCCGCCAACGCCTGCACCGACACATCGAGCTTCATGTCCATCTTCTCCAGCCGCGCTTCGAGCACCTTGATCTGGATCCGCGCAATCTGCTCGATGTGCCTGGTGTCGAGGGCGTGGAACACCACCACCTCGTCGATCCGGTTCAGGAACTCGGGGCGGAAGTGCTGCTTGACCTCGACCCACACGG
>JANOVJ010000391.1:0-8677 GCA_031417295.1 bacterium
CGCGGTTGACCGCGATCCACGCCCACTCCAGCGGGCGCGGCGGGCCGACAGGCGTGTCGGAGTGCAGGCTGACCACGTTGCCGGCATCGAGCAGCGTCTTCAGCCGCGCCGCAGTGTGGGCCCGGTCGGTGCCGACCATAGTCGCATTGAACTCGCCGCGGTAGTGCACGTAGTAGGGGTTGATCGAAGCCACGCCGCCGAGTGACTTCAAGCGGCGCGCCATTTCGGGCGTGGTGGTGCCGAAGTGCTGGACTGTGAAGCGGTGGTCGAAGCGCGGCGATGCGGCCTGCAGCGCGGCCAGTGCGTCGAGGGTGGAGTCGTTGCCGCCGTTGCCGTTGCTGTGAACGTGGATCTGGAAACCCGCCTGCCACCACGGCAGCAAGGCGTCGCGGATTTCGTTGCCCGGCTGGGTGATGAAGAGGCCCTTGCGCCCGTCGATGTAGCCGGGGTTCTGGATCACCATGCCGAGGCCGACGAAGGAGTCGTCGCTGAAGAACTTCACGCCCTTGTAGATCAGCGTGTCGGTGGAGTTGCGGGCCATGGATCGCACGAACTCGATCGCGCCGTCTTTCTTGGCCGCGATCACGGCGCCGGCATCGAGCACGGTGACGCAGCGCGTGCGCACGTCGGGCGCGTTGAAAACGGCGGCGTAGACCTTGGCCTCGCCGTCCAGGCTCAAGGTACCGAGCACCAGCTCCGACTGCGTGGTGATACCGCCCTTCACGCTCAGGTCGAGCAGCGAGCGGATGCGCGGGAACGACTTCTCCGGCGCCAGGTAGGGCGGCAGTTCGCGCTGGGCGATGAGCATCAGCGCGGTGACGCCGAGGAACTGGCCGTTGGGCTTGCCGTCAGGCCCGGCCATCACGCCGCTGACCTTGAGCGCGTCGTCGGTGATGCCGGCCTTCTTCATCGCCGCGGTGTTGGCGTAGAGGAAGTGCTCGGAGGCGTCCCAGACCACGATCGGCTGGGTTTGAGAGACGGCGTCGAGCACGGTCTTGTCGAGATGGCGGCCACCCATCGCGACCACGTCCCAGCCCCAGATGAAGACCGTTTCCTTCGGGTCCTTCGCCGCGGCGACGTACTTCCTGACCAGTTCGAGCGCAGCCTCGGGCGTCTTCACTCCGGGAAAGTCGGGGCCGTAGGCCTGCGCTGTCGGCAGGTACGACAGCAGCGGAAAGTTGAGCAGCAGGCCGCCCAGCAGCGGGTGGCCGTGGGCCTCGATGAAACCGGGCAGGACGGTCTTGTCCTTCAGCGTTTCGTCGAGCTTGAATTCGCGGCCCTTGAGCCAGGGCTGCAAGTCGGACATGTCGCGTCCGACCGAGAGGATGCGGCCGTCCTGCACCGCGACCACGGTGGCCTCGGGCCAGCCCGGGTCCATGGTGTGGAATTTCTTGGCCTTGAAGACCGTGATCGGGCCTTCGGCGGCCAGGGCCGGCGCAAGCAACAAGGCGGCGAGCCACAGGGCGGCGGCGGGGAGTTTCAGGGTCATGCGGTGGGTCTCTCGAACGGTCAGACGCTTTGGCGCGGCTGAGTGTAGGCCGCTAGCGTTTGCCTAACGGTCGCCCGGCACAGTGCCGCTGCCCCACCACTGATTCACTCGCACAAGGATTCGATCATGACCCGCCTCACACTCCGCCTGAACCCGCTCGCCGTCGCCCTTGCCAGCGCCGCCCTGCTCACACCGCTGGCGCAGGCCGCCAACGCGCCGGCTTACGCCATCACGGGCGACGCCACCTACATTGGCGATCGCCCGGCCACGACCGGCTTCATCTTCACCGCGCAGCAAGGCGCGACGCTGACCGGGCTGGGCTTTCACGACTACGCACTCGACGGGCTGAACTTTGCACATGACGTTGCGCTGTACAGCATGACCGGCACGGTGCTGGCCACGGCCACCGTTGCGGCTGGCACCGCGGCGCCCTTGATCGGCGAGTACCGCTACGCCATGCTCAGCAGCGCCTTCACGCTGCAGGCCGGCACGCAGTACGTGCTCGCGGCCCATACCGACTCGACCGATGGCTACCGTTACGCGACCGTGCCACCGGCCACGCTCGCGGTGGACCCGCAAATCAGCATCGGCGCCAACGCCGGCGTTTACAACTACGGGCCGAGCCTGGCGTTTCCGCAGAGCCAGGTCGGCTACGACCTCTACGCCACGCCCAACATGCTGCTGGCCGGCGCCGTGCCCGAGCCCGGCACCTGGGCGCTGCTGTTCGCCGGCCTGGCCGCCGTGGCGGGCTTGGCGCGGCGGCGTCGCGGCTGAGTGGTGCCCCCAAGACGCCTGCGGCGTCGTCCCCCCGAGGGGGATCTCAATCGGCTTGGGGCGGCCCGGCGCCGACTGAGACGGGCACGCAGCGGCCGTGCCGGCAGCCATCGGTAAACTGACCCGATGGACGCATCGAATGCCGGTTGACCGGCCCGCCCGCGCCGCCGGGCCGGGGGCGGGCCGACGCAGGCTGGCCAAGTTCAGCCGCCGCGCAAGCCAGCTCGACCCGACGCTGAAGGGCCTGCTGTGGGCCAGCGCGGCGGGCTTCGTGTTCCAGATCCTCAACAGCCTGATGCGCGTGATGGCGCTGCAGCTCGACCCGTTCCAGGCCCAGTTCCTGCGCTACCTGATGGGCCTGGTGGTGCTGCTGCCGCTGGTGTGGCGCCACGGCCTGGCGGCGTACCGGCCGAAGGCCATCGGCGGTCAGTTCGCGCGCGGCGCGATGCACACGCTGGGGCTGAGCCTGTGGTTCTTCGCGCTGCCGAAGATCCCGCTGGCCGACACGACGGCGATCGGCTTCACCGGGCCGATCTTCATCATGCTCGGCGCCACCCTCTTCTTCAAGGAGCCGATGCGCTGGGCGCGCTGGCTGGCCGCCGGGGTGGGCTTTGCCGGCGTGCTGATCGTGGTCGGGCCCAAGCTGCAAGGCAGCGGCGGCGCCTACAACCTGGTGATGCTGGCGTCGGCGCCGATGTTCGCGGCCTCGTTCCTGATCACCAAGGCGCTGACGCGCTACGAGACGACGGGGGTGATCCTGGTCTGGCAGGCGATCACGGTCACGGTCTTCAGCCTGCCGCTCGCGCTGCTGCACTGGCAGGCGCCCAGCGCGGAGCAATGGGCGGGCTTCCTGCTGTGCGGGTTTCTCGGCAGCCTGGGCCACTACTGCCTGACGCGCTCGTTTCACATCGCCGATATCTCGGCCACGCAGTCGGTGAAGTTCCTCGACCTGTTGTGGGCTGCGGCGATGGGCTGGCTGATCTTCGGCGACTTGCCGAGCCGATCGACGCTGATCGGCGGGGGGGTGATTTGCGCCTCGACGATCTGGATCGCGCGGCGCGAGGCACGCGGGGCGCGGCGGGGGTCGTGAGCGTTCGCTAGCGCTACCGCGCCAAGGTGTTCTTGTAGACCTTGCCGTCCTTCATGATCAGCACGAAATTCTTCACCGGGTCTGAGATCAGCTCGATGTTGGCGATCGGGTCGCCGTCTACCAGCAACAGGTCGGCCAGCGCGCCGACTTCGACCACGCCGAGCTTGCCGGCATAGGGGCTGCGCAGGCCCGACAGTGCCAGCAGTTCGGCGTTGGTGGAAGTGGCCATCCGCAGCACCTCGGCCGGCGTGTACCAGCGCACCATCTTGGCGAGCTGGTCACCCTGCGTGGCAGCGACCGCCGCGTCGAACAGGGTGTCGGTGCCCCAGGCGGTCTTGATCTGGAACTTCTTGGCCAGCGCGTAAGCGGTGTCGGTGCCGGAAAACATCTGCAACTGCTTGATGCGGTTGCTGCTGCCCTCGGCAAACGGTGAGGGCCGGTCGTCGACGAAGGGCTGCAGGCTCCACCAGATGCCCTTGTCGGCCATCAGCCTGGCGGTGGCTTCGTCGAGCAGTTGGCCGTGGTCGATGCACTTGACACCGGCCTCGATGGCCTGGCGCACGGCCCGCGGCGTGTAGGCGTGCACCGTCACGTAGGTGCCACAGTTTTCAGCCGCTTCAACCGCGGCCCGCAGCTCGGGCACGGTGTACTGCGTCACGTCGAGCGGGTCGAAGTTCGAGGCCACGCCGCCACCGGCCATGAGCTTGATCTGAGAGGCGCCGAGCGCCAGCTGCTCACGCGCGCGCAGGCGAACCTGGTCGGCGTTGTCGGCAATCGCCGCGGCACCGACGCGCTCGCTGAACGAAAAGTCGCCCGGCCGGGCCGGGAGGTCATTGGGCAAGCGGAAGTCGCCATGACCCCCGGTCTGCGAGATGAACGCTCCGGCCGGCCAGATGCGCGGGCCCGGCACCAGCCCCGCGTCGATGCCGCGCTTGAGGCCGAAGACCGGCCCGCCCAGGTCACGCGCGCTGGTGAAGCCGCGCAGCAGCATGTCGTTGGCGGCCTTGACCGCGGCAACGTTGATGTAGCCGACGTCGGCGGTCAGCAGCGCCACCTGCGAAATGGTGGCGAACATGATGTGCGTGTGGGCGTCGATCAGGCCGGGCATCAAAGTGCGGCCCTTGGCGTCGATGAGCGTGGCCCCGGCCGGCGCGGCGATGGAGCCGCCGAGCTGGCTGATCTTGTTGCCCTCGATCAGCACGTGGGTCGGCGCCGACAGGCGGTCCGATTTGCCGTCGAAGACACGGGCGTTGGTGATGAGGGTCTGCGCGGACGCCGCCGTGCCCTGGGCATGAGCGCTGCCGGCCACCGCGAGCGACACGACGACGGATTCGCAGAGCCGGTTAACGAGTGCGCGGTGCTTCATGGTGGGGGTCGCTTCAGGGGAGCGCGAATGGTAGCGCCTGCCCCGCCGCCGCAACGGCACCGCAACGCCTGCCTGAGATGCTGGCGTTACCCCAATCCGCACGGAGACCCCAGATGCTTGCCCTCCCCCGTTCGCTTTGCCGCGTGCTGGCCGCCGTCTGCCTGCTACTCGCTGCCGGTTCCGGCCAGGCCGCGCTCGACGCCAGCGCCAACACCGACGATCACTCGATCAACACGCCCACCGCCTGGTGGACCTACACCGACATCAGCCCGGCCGACCTCGCCGACCGGCTGAGCGAGAACAACGCCCGGCTGGTCGAAATGGAGGTGGTGTCGGTCACGGCCGGCGGCGAACCGCGCTTCGTGGTGCGCATGGTCGCCAACAGCGGCGCCTACGCCGTGCCCGGCTGGTGGTGGTACTACGACAAGACAGCCGCCGACCTCACGACCCTGCTCAACGCCAACAACGGCCGCCTGGTCGAGATCGAACGCTACGACCGCGGCGGCGGCAACATCCGCTATGCCGTGGTGATGTTGCCCAACAGCGGCAGCCTGGCCCGCGGCTGGACCTACCTGCTCGGCGTGACCGGCGCGCAACTGGCGAGCCACATCGGCAGCAGCGCAATGCGGCCGATCGACCTCGACACCTACGGCAGCGGCGCCGGCCTGCGCTACGACGCCGTCTTCGTCAGCAACACCGGCGCCGACTACCGAACCTTCCAGTGGGCAGGCAACCAGACGGCGGCCGACGTCACCGCCAGCGTGGGCAGCTTCCAGGGCCGCGTCGTCAAGCTCGACCGGCAAGAGGACGGCAGGTACAGCTTCGTACAGGTGCGGGTCAGCGGCAGCAACGCCACGGCCTGGTGGTACCGCTACGGCTTCACGTCGTTGAGCGCGGTGAACAACTACGCGCTCCAGTTCGCCGCCCGGCCGGTCGACGTGAGCGTCTATTCCGTGGCCGGAACGCGCTACTACGACGCCGCGTTCATCGACAACGCGAACGCCTCGACCCGGCGCATCCGCAGCGCCTTTGCACCGTTCGTGACCAGTGCCAGCCAGACCCCGCGCGGCATCTTCGAGGCCTACCTGAAACGGGTCGACGGCGCGGTGGTCGTCAACCTGAACGGCACGCGCCGGGCCGAGACGGCAAGCGCGCTGAAGTCGCTGCACCTGCTGCATGAAATGAAGCAGGTCGAGGCCGGCACCACCTTCCTGGGCGAGGCCTTCTACTACTACAACTACCCGCCGTTCGACTCAACGGCCCCGGAGGCGGTGTGCCCGAACCCACTCCACGAGACTGCAGCCAATCGCGTCGCCAGCCTGCTCGAACCGTCGATGGACCAGATGATGGAGATCTCCGACAACCGCATCGCCCGCGCAGTTGTCATCCGGGCGGGCAGCAGCTTCGCTCCGCTCAACACCACGGCGGCGAACGCGGGCATGACCGGCACCACGCTGCGCCACAACATCGGCTGCGCCTACATCAACCCGATCTCCGGCATCTACTCGCCAAGCACCTTGCGCAACCACACCACGGCAGCCGACCTTGCGCATCTGTATGAAGGCGTGTGGAACCGGGCGCTGATCTCGTCCACCCACAGTGCCCGCGAAAAATTCCTCGAGTCTGCCAACCCGCGCACGGGCGCGTGGGCCGGGTTGCAAACGATCATCGACCAGGAGGCCGCGGCCCTCGGCAAGGCGTCGATCGCCGGGCAGTTCGGCGGCATCGTCAAGCGCTGGAGCAAGGGCGGCGGCTACGGCACCTGCCTGGGCCTGGCCGGCAACCCGGCCGAGTGCGGGCAGAAGGTGCTCGTCTACTCCTACACCGGGCTCATCGCATTCCCGGCCCGCAACAGAGTCGGCCAGATCGCGCTGCGCTACTACAGCCATGGCTCCCTGGTCTCGGACGTTCCAGTGGCCAACTGGAGCGGCACCGAACAGGAGAACTACGCCAAGGCCTACGGCAGCGCCCGCGACGAGCTGTTCCGCGACGAGATCCGGGCCGCGCTGGCGACCTGGTGACGCCTGCCCCGGCGTCTTGCAACGAGACTGCATTGGTATCGAACCTGGCCCCTGGCTCCGGCCCGCCAGCGGGACCGGAACGCCGCCGCGTCGTGCACCCGCCGGCCACGCAACGCCTGTTGCTGACGGTGTCGGCCGATGAAAGCGGCGGCTGGACGGCGCGTGCCGAACTGGCGGACGGCACGGTGCGCCTCTTCGCCAGCCCGTTCGAGCTGGCACGTTTTGTCGCCCGCGTGCGCGAACTGCCGGCCTCCCGGACCGGCCTGCGTTGAGCCTTCAAGGCCCGCCGCGGGCGCCGGTCGCCAGGGCCGGCCGATGTCGAACTGTCCCGAGATGCAACACCGCCCGGGCCCGATGGCCCGGCGCGGCAGGGTGCTTTACGGCCACCGTGATCGACCACAGAATGGCGCCAGCCGCGCCGCGGCGGTACGCATTTCCCCGCATCACAAGGAGACAGGCCATGACCCAGGCAACCCCGACCCAACAGGTGAGCGACTGGCTGGCCGCCTTCGGTGCCGCGCTGACCCGCGGCGACCACGACAGCGCGACGGCACTCTTCGACGCCGACAGCTACTGGCGCGACCTGGTCTCGTTCACCTGGAACATCAAGACGATGGAGGGCCACGCCGCGATCCGCGCGATGCTCGACGCCACGGCCGCCAACGCCCAGCCGAGCGGCTGGCAGATCGAGGGCGAGGCGACCGAGGCTGGCGGCGTGACCGAGGCCTGGTTCGGCTTCGAGACCGCGCTCGCGCGCGGCCGCGGGCAGATCCGCCTCAAGGGCAGCAAGTGCTGGACGCTGCTGACGACGATGACCGAGCTGAAGGGCTTCGAGGAAGCCCAGGGGGCGACGCGGCCCAAGGGCGTGGCGCACGGCGCGTCACAAGACCGCAAGAGCTGGCTCGAACGCAAGACGCAGGAAGAGGCCGACCTGGGCTACACCACGCAGCCCTACTGCGTGATCATCGGCGGCGGCCAGGGCGGCATTGCGATGGGCGCGCGGCTGAAGCGCCTGGGCGTGCCGACGATCGTGATCGAGAAAAACCCGCGCGCCGGCGACTCGTGGCGCAACCGCTACCGCTCGCTCTGCCTGCACGACCCGGTCTGGTACGACCACCTTCCGTACCTGCCCTTCCCCGAGCACTGGCCGGTGTTCGCGCCGAAAGACAAGATCGGCGACTGGCTGGAGATGTACACCAAGGTGATGGAGCTGAACTACTGGACGCTCAGCGAATGCCAGGGCGCGAGCTTCGACGAGGCGACGAAGGAATGGACGGTCAAGGTCAACCGCAATGGCGAGACGGTGGTGCTGCGGCCGAAGCAGTTGATCCTCGCGACCGGCATGTCGGCCGTGCCCAACGTGCCGAAGATCGCCGGGGCGGAAGACTTCAAGGGCGACATCCACCACTCCAGCAAGCACCCCGGCGGCGAAAAATACCGTGGCAAGAAGTGCGTCGTGATCGGCTCCAACAACTCGGCCCACGACATCTGCGCCGACCTGTGGGAACACGGCGCCGACGTGACGATGCTGCAGCGCTCATCGACCCACATCGCGCGCTCCGACACGCTGATGGAGCTGGCGCTCGGCGGGCTGTATTCCGATGCGGCCGTGAAGTCGGGCGTGACAACGAACACCGCCGACATGATCTTCGCCTCGATTCCGTACCGGATCATGCACACCTTCCAGATTCCGGTGTACGAGGAAATGGCCAAGCGCGACGCCGACTTCTACGCCCGGCTCACCAAGGCCGGCTTCATGCTCGACTTCGGCGAAGACGGCTCGGGCCTGTTCATGAAGTACCTGCGCCGCGGCTCGGGCTACTACATCGACGTGGGCGCGTCGGAGCTGGTCGCCAACGGCAGCATCAAGTTGAAGAGCGGCGTCGGCATCGACCGCATCGCCGAACACGGCGTGCTGATGAACGACGGCACCGAAC
>JANOVJ010000392.1:0-36483 GCA_031417295.1 bacterium
CGCGATCTGCCGGTCGGGCACGCGAAACACGCCGCGCTCGCGCGCCACGCGGTGGTACTCGGGGTAGGCCTGCAGGCTCTCGCCGCCCTTCTCGACGAAAGCCAGCACCCAGTCGAACTCGGCCCGGCTGAGCTTGCGGTAGGCGTGAGTCGAGCGGACCTCGTCGAACAGTTCGTCGGCGCGGAAACCGCCCCCGAGCGCGATGCTGACGAGGTGCTGCACCAGCACGTCGAGCGGCTTCTCGGGCGTGGCGCGCTGCTCGATGCGCCCGGCCTGCGCGGCGCGGCGAGCGGCAGCCGCCTCGACGAGTTCGAGCGTATTCGTCGGCACCAGCGTGATGCGCGAGCTGCGCCCCGGCGCGTGGCCGCTGCGCCCGCCGCGCTGGAGCAGCCGCGCCACGCCCTTGGCCGAGCCGATCTGGAGCACACGCTCGACCGGCAGGAAGTCGACGCCGAGATCGAGCGACGAGGTCGCGACCACGGCCTTCAGTTGCCCCTGCTTCAAACCGGCTTCGACCCATTCGCGCACTTCGCGGTCGAGCGAGCCGTGGTGGAGCGCGACCACGCCGGCCCAGTCGGGCCGCTGCTGCAGGATCAACTGGTACCAGGCCTCGGCCTGCGAGCGGGTGTTGGTGAAGACCAGCGTGGTGGCCGAGCGCTCGATCTCATCGACGACGGGTTGCAGCATCTGCGCCCCCAGGTGGCCGGCCCACGAGAAGCGGCCGGGGTCGGGCGGGATCAGCGTGTCGATGATGAGCTGCTTGTCGATGCGGCCTTCGACGAGCACCGGCGCGGCAGGCGATGCGACCGGCCCGCGCGCTGCCGCCGTCAGCACCTCCATCGCAACGCCCGTGTTGCCCAGCGTCGCGCTCAGGCCCCACACCGCGAGCTGCGGGTTCCAGCGCCGCAGCCGGGCGATCGCGAGCTGCGTCTGCACACCGCGCTTGTTGCCCATCAGCTCGTGCCACTCATCGACGATCACCGTGTGCACGTTCGCCAGGTCGGCGTGCGCGGTGTCGCGGGTCAGCATCAGCGAGAGGCTCTCGGGCGTGGTGACCAGGGCTGACGGCATCCGCCGGTCCTGCCGCGCGCGTTCGGCACTCGGCGTGTCGCCGGTGCGCATGCCGACGGTCCAGCGCGGCGCCAGCGCCGGCAGCGGCAGCTTCAATGCGCGCACCGTGTCGGCTGCGAGCGCGCGCATCGGTGTCAGCCAAAGCACACCGAGCGGCGGGCTGCCGGCCGCGGCCGGTGCGACCCGGGGTGGTGGCGCGGACGGCTTTGCAGGCGGGCGCACGGACGCCCCGTCCGCCGCTGCAGCGCCGCGCAGCAACGCACCGACCCAGACCGCGTAGGTCTTGCCCGCGCCGGTGGTGGCGTGCAGCAGCCCGCTGCGGCCCTGTTGCAGGGCCACCCACACCTCGCGCTGGAACGCGAACGGCTGCCAGCCGCAGGCAGCGAACCAGGCTTCGGCGGCGGCCGCGTCAGGCATGGAAGAGCTGGTCTCTTGCCGCAGCAGTGATGGCCGCGACGCACGGGTGGCTGATGCGCCGCTCGGGCGAGATGGCGTAGAACTCTTCCACCAGTTCGTCGGTGCGGCCGACCAGGCGCACGCCGTACTGCGCGATCGTCTCGGCCTCGAGCACGGTGGGCGAGAGGAACACGCCACGGCCCTCGCGGCCGAAGGCCTTCATCAGCGCCGGGTCGTCGAACTCGCCGACGATGCGCGGCTGCAACTGGTGCTTCACCAGCCAGGCGTCGAGGCGGCGGCGGATGGCGCTGGCCGCCCCCTGCACCAGGCACGGCGCGCCGTTCAGGCACTGCGGGAAGCGCCCACTCAGCGTCGCCTTGAGCTTGGGCGTGCCGAGAAAGCTCATTGCCGTGCTGCCCAGGGCGTGGTTGAACGCCTTCACGCCGCCCTGGCGCGGCAGCGGCTCGTCGGCCAGCACCAGGTCGAGCCGGTGCACCGCCAGCTGGGCCAGCAGATCCTGGAACTTGCCCTCGTGGCAGATCAGGCGCACCGGCTCGGGCACGGCAAGGCCGGGTTCGAGCAACTTGCAGGCGAGCGACTTGGGCACCGAGTCGGCCACGCCGACGCGAAAGTCGAGCGTGCGCGGTGCGCCCTTCGCGCCTTGCAGGCTGGCCTCGAGCTCGCCGCCAAGGGCGAAGATCTCGTCGGCATAGGCGAGCACGACGCGGCCGTCGTCGGTCAGCTCAAGCTGGCGCCCGCGCTTGCGGAACAGCTTGCGGCCGAGGCGCTCTTCGAGCAGCTTGATCTGGCCCGACAGCGTTTGCGGCGAGGTGTGAAGCTGCAGCCCGGCACGGACGATGCCGCCGGCCTTGGCGGCAACCCAGAAGTAGTGCAGGTGCTTGAAGTTCATCGGCGACGGTGCTGAGCTGAGCTGACAATACGGTTTTCTCGAACTGATTTTGCATGAAATTCTGATTTACGCGAAGTATGGCTGGCCCTAGATTGGCGTTTCTCCCTGTCCCAGAACGCCCTCACCCCGCACCCTTCCGAACGGAGCCCGCCATGCAGATCGACATCCAGACTTTCCGCCTCGCCATCGCCCCCGAGCACCGCGAGCAGATCCGCCGCCGGGCGAGCTTCGCCTTGTCGCGCTTGCAGGCGCGGATCGCCCGGGTCGAGGTGCGGCTGTCCGACATCAACGGCGCGCGCGGCGGCGTCGACAAGCAGTGCCGGGTGATGGTCACGCTCACCCAGGGCCCGGCGGCAGTGGTCGAAGACCTCGACGCCGACCTGCCGACGCTGATCGACCGCGCGCTCGCCCGCGCCGGGCGGGTGGCGGCCAAGCGCGTCGAGCGCGAGTCGCGCCACCGCGCCGAGCCGCGCTCGATGCTCCCGCGGCTGCAATACGGCGATTGATCGGCGATTGATCGCCGCCAACCGACTCATCCGCCCACTCAATCACGCTCGCCCCGACACGAAAGGAGCCTTCGATGAACCCGCTCGACACCACCCTGAACCGCTCGATTCCCACCGCCGCGCCGAGCGCGGGCAGCGCCACCACGGCCCACGCGCCCGAGGTCCAGCGCGTGCTGCGCAACACCTACGGCCTGCTTGGCCTGACGCTGCTGTTCAGCGCCGCCGTCGCGGGCGGCACGGCCGCACTCGGCCTGCCGCACCCTGGGCTGCTGCTCACACTGGCCGGCACCTTCGGCCTGCTCTTTGCCACGGCCAAGCTGGCCAACAGCGGCTGGGGGCTGTTGTCGGTGTTCGCGCTGACCGGCTTCATGGGCTACACGCTCGGCCCGGTGATCGGCCGCGTGCTGTCGTTCCCCGGCGGTGCACAGGTGGTGATGATGGCGCTCGCCGCAACCGCGGTGACCTTCTTTGCCCTCTCGGCCTACGTGCTCACGACCCGGCGCGACTTCAGCTTCATGGGCGGCTTCCTGTTCGCCGGCATGGTGATTGCGCTGCTGGCCGCGCTGGGCGCGATGTTCTTTGCCATCCCGGCGCTGGCGCTGGTGGTCTCGGCGATGGTGGTGCTGCTGTCGATGGGCTTGATCCTGTTTGAAACGAGCCGGATCGTGAACGGCGGCGAGACCAACTACGTGATGGCGACGGTGGGCCTGTACGTGTCGATCTTCAACCTCTTCACCAGCCTGCTCGCGCTGTTCGGCGTGGGCGGGGGCAGCGAAGACTGAACCCTGCGGCGCGCGACCCATCCACCCAACCGGAGCCCCGCACCATGCGACCCTACCCCCGCAACAGCCCGCGCGCCGCGGCGCGCATCGTCGCCCTGACGCTGCTCGCCGACGGGCAGTTGAAGCCGGTCGAGCTGTCTTCGCTGGAGGCACTGCTCGGCCACCAGCGGCTCGGCCTGCGCCGCTACGAGCTGCACGCCGTGCTCAACGACTTCTGCAACGACCTGCTCGACGAAGCGCGGGCGAAGCACGATGATGATTGCCACATCACGCCGGCCCTGATCGAGCTGCTGCTGGCCGACATCGACGCGCCGGCCCTGCAGCGCCAGGTGCTCGCGCTGTGCGCCGGCGTGGCCCGGGCCGACGGGACGCTGGACGACGGTGAGCGAATCGTGCTCGACGCGGCGATCGAGCAGTGGCGCATGGCGCCGCCGAGCTTCGAGACGCCCCTCCCCCCAGCCAGCGCCGCGCGCCCGCAAGCCTGATGCGCCGGCGGGCGCGCCCGCCCACCCCAAACCCACTGACCCCATGGAACTCGCCACGTCCCCCTTCGCCGTCGACTTTCTCGGCACGCCCGCCTGGATGTGGCTGGCCTTCCTGGGCACGGTGGTCACGCTGCTGGCGTTCGACCTCGGCGTGCTGCACAAGGACGACGCCGAAATCGGCATCCGCGAAAGCCTGTGGCTCTCGGCCGGCTACATCGGAATGGGCTTGCTGTTCGGCGCCTGGGTGTGGTGGGCCCTGGGCGCAGGCAGCGGCATGGAGTACTACACCGGCTTCCTGATCGAGAAATCGCTCTCGATGGACAACGTGTTCGTGATCGCGCTGATCTTCGGCTTCTTCGCGATACCGCGCGCCCTCCAGCACCGGGTGCTGTTCTGGGGCATCGTCGGCGTGATCGTGCTGCGCGCGCTGATGATCGGCCTCGGCGCCGCGCTGGTGGCCGAGTTCGCCTGGGTGCTTTACGTCTTCGGCGCGTTCCTGCTGCTGACGGGCCTGAAGATGCTGTTCATGACCGAGAAGCCGATCGACCTGGCCTCGAACCCGGTGCTGCGCTTCCTGCGCCGCCACATGAACGTGAGCGACAGCCTGCACGGCAACCGCTTCTGGGTCCGCCTGCCCGACACGGCGGCCCCGTCGCGCAAGGCCTGGTTCGCGACGCCGCTGTTGCTGGCGCTGGTGATGATCGAGCTCGCCGACCTGGTGTTCGCGGTCGACAGCGTGCCGGCGATCTTTGCCATCACGCAGGACCCGTTCATCGTCTACACCTCGAACATCTTCGCCATCCTCGGCCTGCGCGCGCTCTACTTCGCACTTGCCGCGATGATCGAGCGCTTCCGCTACCTCAAGGTCGCACTCGCGCTGGTGCTGGTGTTCATCGGCACCAAGATCTTTCTTGTCGGCCTGGTCGGCAAGATTCCGCCCTCGGTCTCGCTCACGGTCACCTTCGGCCTGCTGCTGGGCGGGGTGGTGTTCTCGCTGCTGAAGACGCGGCCTGCGGCCGCGCGCTGAGGGCGCGCCCAGGCAAGTGTGGCTTTGCCGCTTTGCTTGAACCCCCACAGGAGGCGGGCGCCGCAAGGCGGCGTCCTGGGGGCACTCAGTACGCCCAGGCAAGGCGGTCCTCGCCGTGCAGCATCAACACGCTGCTGCGGGTGGCCTTGCAATGCCAGGTCTGCTGCACCGGCGGCACGGGGAGTTGCAGCGCCTCGACATCGAACACCGCCGCGCAGCGGCCTTCGGGATGGCGGGCGGACTCGTAGCGAATCCACTGCACGCCGCATTCGCGCGCGGCCTGGGCGAGACCTTGCGTGGCGCCGTAGTCGGTGTCGTGGGCCCAGCGCGCGCGGTGCTTCAGCCACGGCGGCGCGGTCAGGTCAATGGCGGTGCCTCGCACCCGGGCCTGGAAGAAGGTGTGCTCGGTCACGAGCGCCTGGTCTTGCAGCCCGTCGCTCGCGGCGAGGAAGCGCCAGCGCCAGTGCGCCACTTCCGCAGCCGCCGCCTGCAGCGTTTCGGCACCGTACCAGACGCCCGCTGCACCGGCACGGCGGAAGCGGCTGGCCGACGGCGAGCGGTAGCGAAACGGCGTGCTCAGCAGGTAGTGCCTGGGTTTATCGGCCGCCTGCAGCGCGGGCTTGCTGGCTTCGAGCAGACGCTCCAGCACGGCTTGTTCGTCCAGCGTGTCGACCAGCCGCATCGTCGCCACGATGTGCTGCGCCTCGACGCCGCGCCACGCCAGCGCAGCGCGTTCGGCGGCAGTGTCGAACCAGGCTTCGGACCAGGGCTTGCGGGTGTTGCCGGCGCGGGCGGCGCCAGTGCGGCCACTGCCGCTCACAGCGGCGCGCGCATGCCGTCAAGGTACGACAGCGTGACCACCAGGCCCTGCGCGGTCTGGATCAATTCGCGCGGTACGCCGCCGAGGTCGCGGTTGAAGCTTGTCATCCAGACGATGCGCTGGGCCGCGTCATTGCCCACCAGCGCATCGAGCGAGCGGTAAACGCGCACCAGCAGCGCGGCGAGCTCGCCTTCTTTCGAGGCCGGGTCGATCGGCCGCTCGCCGCGCAGCACGCGCGACACCGTGGGTTCGCTCATGCCGATCACCCGGGCCAGCGCCGCACCCGACAGGCCCAGCAGCCCGGTCGCCCGCCCGGCCGCCTTGGCCAGAACCAGCGCCGGGTCGGTGATGGGCAGCGGCACGAACGCGGCGGATGATGATTTCATGTGAAACTCTAGACATTGAAAGTTTCACCATTGTGCGCCGATCGCGCGGGCTTCGCAACCCGCCTCGCGCCGGCGCTGCTTCGGCTTCAGGCCGCGCCGGGCCGCCCCAAGCGGCCCGAGCTCACCTCGGGGGGACGATGCCGAAGGCATCTTGGGGCCGTCAACTCAGCCGACGACGACTTCGCTGATCTGCACCACGGGCTGGAGATCGGTGTAGTTCGGAATGTCGCCCATGATCTCGGCCACGTGCGGGCCGAAGCCGGCCTGGAACGACTCGACCGAGTCGCAAAAGATGTGGCACATGCCGACGTAGGTGGCCGGCGCCCCCGGCCCCATGCCGGCCAGGCCCTTGTCGACCGTGTACGACTTGCAACTGTCGCCCATCTTCGCCTTGAGCAGCGGCATGTGCGTGTCGCGGTAGTAGGCGTGGTCGAACCGCGCTCCGGGGGTGTTGGGGTACATCACGCTGACCTTGATCATGGTTCGTCTCCGGGTGGTGGGGTGGCCAGCATAGGCGAACGGCGGCGACGGGACAAGGCACCGGATGCATCACACCGCAGGCAAGTGCTGGCGTGGTTCGCATGATCGATTGGTCCTCGTGCGAAGCGGTGGAACGTGACCCCGAGCGGGTCAGCGGGGCCTGGGTATTCTGCGGAACCCGCGTCCCCGTCGCTGCCCTGTTCGAGAACCTGGAAGACGGGGCGCCAGTGAGTGAATTCGTCGAATGGTTTCCTGGCATCACCCTCGCCCAGGTTCGCGCCGTGCTCGAGCACGCGGCTCGCAGTGCGCTGGCTTCGGCGCAAGTGCGCGTCCTGTTCGATCAAGGAACGCCGGTACCGCTGCGGCATCACCTGTCGGAGCATGAAGTCGCCACGGCCTACGATTGCGGCTGGGCGACGCTGAAGAACGGCCAACTGCTCGGCGTCGCCGAAGCCAACGGTTTTACCGTGCTGGTCACCACCGACTCCAACCTCAAGTACCGGCAGAACCTGGCTTCGCGCCGTATCGCAATCGTTGTACTCAGCACGACCAGTTGGCCGCGAATACGGGCCGTCACAGATCGAGTGGCGCTTGCGATCGCTGCATCGGCCGAAGGCGCCTAGGTCGAGCTTCAGGTTCCGTGATTGCACTTGTGCAGATTCGCCTCACGCGCTGACGATCCATCCCTCCAGCGGATCGACCTCGGCCGGCAACCCGAAGCCCGGCTGCCCGCTCGCCCAACCGGCCTGCATCAGGCACAGCACAGCGTCGAGCCGGTCGCCGCTGGCGTCGTCGATCAGCGCGTCGCGTTGCGCGTGCGTGAGCTTCAAGCGAAGTGCCAGCCGGGTGCGGCCCTGCTCCAGCGCCTCGACCAAGTCCTTGCGCGCGATCAGCCGCTCGGGGGTTTGCCTGGCCCGGTCGTCGCTCTTGTAGGAACGCGCGCCCAGCACCTCGCGCGCCAGCATTCCCGGGTAGCCTTCGAGCGCCACGCGGCCCATGTCGCCGTCATGCAGCCGCGGCAAATGCAGCCCGGCGTCGATCAGCAACGGCACACCCGCGTGCAGCATCCACGCCACCGGCGGGTTGACCCACTTCATCGACGGTGACGATCCGGCCGGGCCATCGGCCGCACGGTGGGCGAACTTGGCGCCGGGCGGGCGGGCATCGCAGAACGCCTTGAACAGGTCGCGGATTTCGCGCCGGTCGAGCGCCGCGTAGTGGCGCATCAGCGGCAGCCATTGGGGCGGCCAGCCGAGCGCCAGCACCAGTTCGCGCGGCAGGCCGAACGGCAAATCGAACACCGCCAGCCACGGCCCCGGCGTGCGCAGCCACGCGGCGAAGCTGTCGAACGCCAGATGCGGTTCGACGCGCGCCAGGCGCACCACGCCGTGCTGCAGTTGGCCGAGCGCAACCGTGATCGGCTTGCGCGGCGTCGGCCGGCTGGTGAAATCGATGCCGGCAATGGCCGAGGCGGATGCGGAGGCGGAGGCGGTTGCAGACGCGGTTGCAAAGATAGCGCGGGAGGAAGCAGGCACGGCGGGAGGCTACATTGCGGGAACCCGACTCTACCGAGAACAACGCATGAGCGAATCGAAAGAGACCTTGCCCGCAGCCACGCCGGCCAGCGTGTCCGCTGCACCGCTGAAGGAACGCCTCGTCGTCACCGAGCACAAGCTCAAGGTCGGCAAACGCACGCTGGCCTACACCGCCACCTGCGGCACGCTGCTGCTGAGCGAAGGCGAAGCCAGCAAGGAAGGCATGCGCAGCGCCGGCAAGCCGCACGCTGAAGCGTTCTTCATCGCCTACACGCTTCACCGCGACGCCAAGGCCGACGACAAGCCGCGCCCGGTGACGTTCAGCTTCAACGGCGGCCCGGGGTCGAGCAGCGTCTGGCTGCACCTGGGCATTCTTGGCCCGCAGCGCGTCGCGACCGACGAGATGGGCAACGCGCCACCGCCGCCCTATGCGCTCATCGACAACGAACACACGCTGCTGACCGACAGCGACCTGGTGTTCATCGATCCCATCGGCACCGGCCATTCGCGCATGGCCGAAGGCGAGAAAGTGGCCGAGTTTCACGACTACCAGCGCGACCTCGACGCCGTGGGCGAGTTCATCCGCCTCTACCTCACACGCTATGGGCGCTGGGATTCGGCGAAGTACCTGATCGGCGAAAGCTACGGCACCACCCGCGCCGCCGGCCTCTCGCTGCACCTGCAGGAAAAGCACGACATCTTCTTGAACGGCGTGATGCTGGTCTCGCTGGCGATCGACCTGCAAACGCTCAGCTTCGACCACGGCAACGAGTTGCCTTACGCCCTCTTCCTGCCCACCTACGCGGCGACGGCGTGGTACCACAAGGCGCTCGCGCCCGAGCTGCAGAAGAAGCCGTTGCGCGAGGTGGTGGCGCAGGCCGAGGCGTTCGCGCTCGGCGAGTACAGCAGTGCGCTGCTGCAGGGCTCGCGGCTCGATGCGCAGACGCGCGAGCACATCGCCGGCCAGGTGGCGCGGTTTTCGGGCCTCTCCGCCGAGTACGTGCTGCGCAGCGACCTGCGCCTCGGCGAGTTCCGCTACTTCAAGGAGCTGCTGCGCCACCGCGGGCAGACCGTCGGCAGGCTCGACTCGCGCTTCCTCGGCCTGGACCGCGACGACGCCGGCGAGAAGCCCGAAGACGATGCCGCGATGAGCAACCTGCTCGGCGCCTACGCCAGCGGCATCAACCGCCTGCTCAAGCAGACGCTGAAGTACGACAGCGACGCGCCCTACGTCGTCCACGCGCCGATCTGGGACAAGTGGACGTGGAAAGACTTCGCCAACAAGTACGTCAACGTCGGCGCCAGCCTGCGCCGCGCGATGCACTCGAATGCGCACATGCGGGTCTACGTGGCCAGCGGCTACTACGACCTGGCCACGCCGCATGCGGCGGGCGACTACACGCTCAGCCACCTCGGCCTGCGCGACGGGCAGTGGCAGAAGATCGCGGTCAGCTACTTCGAGGCCGGGCACATGATGTACATCCACGGGCCCTCGCTCAAGCGCATGGCGGGCGAGTTGCGGGCGTTCGTGGCCGCGGCCTGATGTCTTGTCGATCTAGCATCGGCGCCCGCTGGCTCGATACTGCTGAAGGTTTGGCTGCAGTGTGCCGATACCCCAGCCATGACACGGCCGGCAGGCAGGCGACCGCGTGCCCTTGGGGCTCGCTGAAAACGCCAGGCACGGCCGCCACGGGAAGGACCCCATGCACATCACCCTCATGAACCATCAACCCGCTTCGGCGCCTCGCCGCGTGATGTTGGCGCGCCGCCTGGTCGCCCTCGCGCTGGCCGCCATCGCCGCCCCGGTGGCCGCGGCCTGGGAACCCACCGCACCGGTCGAACTCGTCGTGCCGGCGGGCACCGGCGGCGGCGCCGACCAGATGGCCCGCTTCATCCAGCAGATGGTGGCCAAGCACGGCCTGATGAAGCAGCCGCTGACGGTCGTCAACAAGGCCGAGAACTCGGGCGTCGAGGGCCTGCTCGATGTCAAGGCCGCGAAGGGCAACCCGAACAAGCTGATCATCACGCTGTCGAGCCTGTTCACCACACCGCTCGCGACAGGCACCGACTTCAACTGGCGCGACATCACGCCGGTGCAGATGCTGGCGCTCGACCAGTTCGTGCTCTGGGTCAACGCCGCGTCGCCGCACAAGACGGCCAAGGACGTGCTCGACGCGCTGCGCAGCGCGCCGCCCGGCAGCGTCAAGCTCGGCGGCACCGGCAAGAAGCAGGAAGACCAGTTGATCGGCGTGCTGCTCGAAACCGCGGCCGCCACGCGCATCGCGTATGTGCCGCTGAAGGGCGGCGGCGATGTGGCCAACACCTTGGCGGCCGGCGACGTGGACCTGACCGTCAACAACCCGATCGAGGCCGAGAAGCTCTGGCGCGAAGGCAAGCTGCGCCCGTTGTGCGTCTTCGACGGCCTGAAGCTCGACTACCCGGCCAAGGTGGCCGGCAACCAGAGCTGGAGCGATCTGCCGACCTGTATGTCGTTCGGCATCCCGGTGCAGTACTTGATGATGCGCGGCATCTTCATGGGCCCGGGCGGCACGCCGGAGCAGGTGGCCTACTACGTGCAGGTGCTGGAGAAGGTGCGTGCGCTGCCGGAGTGGAAGGAGTTCATGGCCAAGGGCGCCTTCAAGCAGACCACGATGAATGGCGAGGCCTTCACCGCCTGGCTGGAACAGGCCGAAAGTTTTCACCGCGTGGTAATGCGCGAGGCCAAGCTGATGGCGCCCGCGGGCGGTGCGGCGGTTGCCGCGCTGCCAGCGCCGAAGAAGTGAGCCGCTGGCTCCCTCGCCCCTTTGGGGAAAGGGAGAGGGAGCCAAACCGAAACACGCTCGGCCAGGGAGGCAGGCGGCTCGATGGCGCTGCAAGCTATCCCAGCGCCAAGCCTGCCACCCCCAGCGCGATCGCCACCGCGCCGATCAGCCGCAGCGCGCGGTCGCCTTCACCGAGCAACTGCCCGCCCAGCAGCGCGGCGAACAGCATCGAGATCTCGCGCGCCGGCGCGACATGGCTGAGCGGCGCCATCGTCAGCGCGTACAACACCATCACGTAGCTCAGCGGCCCCAGCGTGGCGACGACGAGCGCTGGCCGCCACTGGCTGCGGCACGCTTGCCAGAACCCGCGCGGGTCGCGCAGCGCGAAGGGCAGCATCACCGGCACGCGCAGCAGGTTGCCCACGTAGTCAACCAGGATCGGCGACAGCAGCAGCACCTTCACCGCATAGCCGTCAACCACGCTGTAGCCGGCGATGAACACGCCGGTCAGCGCGCCCCACAGCACGCCGCAGCGGACGCGCTCGCTCTGCGACACGTCATGCGCCTTGCGCCACACCGCCCACCCGCCGGCAATCAGGAACACGCCGCACACCACCGCCAGCGCCCCGACGGCACTCACGAGCGAGAGCGTTTCGCCGAGCAGTGCCACCGCGCCGAGTGACGTCAGCAGCGGCCCGCTGCCGCGCGCCACCGGATACACCACCGTGAGGTCGGCCACGCTGTAGCCGTGCAGCAGCGTGCGGAAGTACAGCACGTGAAGCACCGCGCTCGCGCCGAGCACGGCCCACTCGCGCGCCCCGAGCCGCGCCACCGCGTCGATGCCCACCCACACCGCCGCCGGGGCCCACACCAGCGAAACGAGCAGCGCGCCGAGCAGCACGAAGTGGTTGCCGCCACCGGCCTTCTTTGCGACCAGGTTCCAGCTTGCATGGAGCAGCGCGGCGGCGAGCACGAGGCCAAGCGCAAAAGGGGACATGCGGCGAGTCTAGAGCGCGAAGCGAAGGGCGAGGGGCCCCGGAACGGGGATCGACCAGCGCAGCGATCGGCGAAGGAGCGGGCTCGATGCCCGCGACTGAGTGCGCGTTTGCGCGCACCACCGGCAACGCGGCCCAACCGCTACGATGCGTGCCTTGCTCTCATTCCAAGGACTCCATGGCCGGTGCCAGCCTGATCGCGCTCATCGACGACATCGCGAGCGTGCTCGACGACGTGGCGTTGCTGACCAAGGTGGCCGCGAAGAAGACCGCCGGCGTGCTCGGCGACGACCTGGCGCTGAATGCACAGCAGGTCAGCGGCGTCGCCGCCGATCGCGAGCTGCCGGTGGTGTGGGCCGTGGCCAAGGGCTCGGCCGTCAACAAGCTGATCCTGGTGCCGCTGGCGCTGCTGATCAGTGCCTTCGCGCCGTGGGCGGTGACGCCGCTGTTGATGGTGGGTGGCGCGTTCCTGTGCTACGAAGGCTTTGAGAAGCTGGCGCACAAGTTCCTCCACAGCCCGGCGCAAGACGCGGCACAACGCGCCGATCGGGCGCAGGCGCTGGCCGACCCGGCGCTGGACGGGGTGGCGCTGGAGCGCAGCAAGGTCAAGGGCGCGGTGCGAACCGACTTCGTGCTCTCGGCCGAGATCATCGCGATCACGCTCGGCACGGTGGCGGACGCGGCGTTCGTGACGCAGGTGACGGTGCTGGCCGGCATCGCGGTCGTGATGACGATCGGCGTCTATGGTCTGGTGGCCGGGATCGTCAAGCTCGACGACCTGGGCCTGCACCTGAGCCGCCAGCCCAGCGCGCCCGCACGCTCCGCGGGCCGGGCCATCCTGACGGCGGCGCCATCCCTGATGAAGGGCCTGTCGATCGCCGGCACGGCCGCGATGTTCCTCGTTGGCGGCGGCATCCTCACACACGGCCTGACGCCACTGCACCCTGCGATCGAGCGGCTTGCCCAGGCTGCGGCGGCCTGGCCCGGCGTCGGGAATGTGGCCGCCGTTCTCACGCCCTTCGTGGCCGATGCGCTGGTCGGCGTGGTGGCCGGTGCGCTGGTGCTTGCGGCGGTGACGGCGGGCGGGAAGGCCTGGCACGCCGCCCGGGGCCGCAAGCCCGGCCCTTAGCGGCGCTGGCGGCGCTCGCGGCGCTGGCGGCCAGGCTGCAAGCGAACGGCAAGCCGCCGCCGAAGCTTCGCCGCGACGAGCAAGCCGCGCTCGAACGACAGCGCCCCGTCGTATCGAAAGCGCGCAGCGTGCCGGTGGCGCAGGAGATCGAGCGCTCGTCATCGCGGCCGCGACTGTTCGCTGACGCACAGACACCGAGATGAGACGCGCTGAAACTGCACGCCAGGGCGAGGCCGGATCGGGCCCCGCCAAGCTATCGGCTGTTCTCGAGCGAACCCTTGCGTGTTCGCGAAAGCATGGGAAACGCCGAGCCATCGCCGGAGCGCAGTAAAGCATGAACCAGGCACGGGTATTGGTCGTCGATGACAACGAAATGTTCATCGAAATGTCGAAGTTCATGCTCACCGCAGCCGGTTACGCGGTCGAAACCGCTCCCGGTGCAAGCCAGGCGGTCGTGAAGATTCCGGTTTTCCTCCCTGACGTGATCCTGATGGACATTCAGATGCCGGTCATCGACGGCATGGAGCTGACGCGGCGCCTCAAGGCCGACCCGGCGACGCGCCAGATCGTGATCATCGCCTTCACCGCGTTTGCGCTGAAGGGCGACGAACTCGGGTTGCGCGCCGCCGGCTTCGACGGCTATATCGCCAAGCCGGTGGACGTGATGACGCTGGCGGCCGAGGTGCGCTTCTGGCTCGAAGGCCCTTCGAGCGCGCGGGCGAGCCACTTTGTCTGGCCCTGAGCGCGCGATGAGAAGGCGGCACGAGCGGTGCGGCCCCGCGGCCGTCGGCCGCCGAAAGCAAGCACCGCCATGACGCAGGCCGCCCCGCTACCGGCTGCCTACAGCATCAAGCGCCACGGCATCTCGCTTTCCAATTGCGACGACGAGCCGGTACAGACGCCAGGCTGCATCCAGGCCCACGGCATGCTGCTGGCGCTGCGCCCCGCCGATCTCGTGGTGACGCAGGTGAGCGAAAACTGCGCGCGCTGGACCGCTTCGTCGGTCGATGCGGTACTGGGCAGCCGCCTGTCGCAAGTGGTCGGCGCGCCCGCGGCGGAGCGCATCCGCGAAGTCATCCGCACCGAAGTGCTGGACCGCAACCCCTGCTATGCGGTCACCGCGCGCCTGCCCGGGATGCCCGACAGCGCCCCGGCGATGGACATGAGCATCCACACCGCCGACGGCGTGCTGCTGCTGGAACTGGAGCCCAGCAGTCGCGCGCCACCCGTCGTCGGCCAGGACGGCGACTACTTTTCGATGGTCAGGAAGACGATCGGGCGTCTCAAGTCGACCCAGTCGCTGGCCGAGTTTTGCGAAGTGGTGGCACGCGAGGCGCGCAGCATCACCGGCCTCGACCGGGCGATGGTGTACTTCTTTCACGCCGACGACAGCGGCGAAGTGATGGCCGACGCGCGGCGCGAAGACCTGCCGTCGTGGCAGGGGCTGCGCTATCCGGCGGGCGACATTCCGCGGCCGGCGCGCGAGATCTTCAAACGCATCGGCGTGCGCCCCCTGCCCGACGCCCAGGGCGAACTCTGCGAGATGGTGCCGCTCCTCAACCCGGACACCCAGCGCCCGCTGGAGATGACGTACTGCGCGCTGCGCGGCGCATCGGTGATGTACACCGAATACCTGCGGAACATGGGCGTGGCCGCCACCCTGACGATGCCGATCCTGCGTGACGGCGAGCTGTGGGGGCTGATTGCCTGCCACCACTACACCGCGAAGGCGCTGGCGTACCCGCTGCGCGCCGCCGCCGAGTTTCTGGCGCAGATCGCATCGCTCGAAGTCGCGCAGGCCGAATTGCGCGAACACCTGCAATACCGCATCCATCTCGACGCCGTGCATCTGGCGGTGCTGGCACGCGCTGCCGGCGACGGCCAGCTTGCGGCCGCCGCTCCCGCAGGGTCGGGCCTGCGCGACGGCATCCAGGCCGACGGCGTGGCGATCTTCCAGAACGGTCATTGGCTGACCGCGGGCAGCACCCCCGACGAGACGCACCTGAAGCCGCTGGCCACCTGGCTGCGCGCCCGCATCGATGCCGCGCGCGATGGCCTCCAGGCCTATGCCACCGATGCGCTGGGCGCCGCCTATCCGCCAGCCGCCGCGTTTGCCGACCTGGCAAGCGGCGTGCTGGCGACAGCCGTCTCGCGCCACGGCGACAGCCCGCTCATCGTCTGGTTCCGTGGCGAACAGGTGCAGACCTACAACTGGGCCGGCAATCCGCACGCAAAGCCCACCGCCTTCGGCCCGCAAGGCCCGCGCCTGACGCCACGGCGCAGCTTCGATCTGTGGCAGGAACAGGTGCGCGGCCGGTCCGCGCCGTGGCGCAAGGTCGAGATCGAGGCCGCCCAACGCCTGCGCGGGATGGTGATGGACCTGGTCGTCGTGCGCGCCGAACAGTTGGCCGAAGCGAATGCCGAGCTGGCGCGCAGCAATGCCGAACTCGATGCCTTCGCCTACGTCGCCGGGCACGACCTGAAGGAGCCCTTGCGCGGCATCAACAAGTATGCCTACCGCTTGCTGGAAGACGCCAAGGCCGGCCGCGCACAAGACACGGCGCGCATCGAGTGGCTGCTGCGGCTGACGCTGCGCATGGACACCTTGCTCGACGCGCTGCTGCACTATTCGCGGGTCGGCCGCCTGTCGCTGGACTTCACCGTGACCGACCTTGGCCCGGTGCTGGTCGAGGCGATGGAGATGCTCGGCGCCCGCCTCGCCGACAGCAAGGTCGAGGTGTTCGTGCCGCGGCCGATGCCGCTGGCGCGTTGCGACCGCGTGCGCGTGCGCGAGGTGTTCGCCAACCTGATCTCCAATGCCGCGAAGTACAACGACAAGGCGCAGCCCTGGGTGGAAATCGGGCACATCGCCGTTCACGACGCGCCAACGGCCCCGCCGCGGCCGGCATCGGCGCCCGCCGAAGCGCACAAGGACACGATCTTTTACGTGCGCGACAACGGCATCGGCATCGAAGAACGGCACCGGGACCGCGTGTTCGAGATCTTCAAGCGCCTGCACGCGCCGGAGGCTTTCGGTGGCGGCAGCGGCGCGGGCTTGACGATCGCCCGCAAGATGGTCGAACAGCACTTGGGCCGGCTGTGGTTCGACTCCCAGCCCGGCGTGGGCTCGACCTTCTACTTCACGCTGCCCGATGCACCCGACGCCAGCATTTCCGGAACGGTCGCCGATGTGGCCTGAACCGGGCCAGGCCGAACGACGCCCCGTGCTCGTGGTCGAAGACTCCGCCGACGACTTCGACACCGTGGTCGTGGCCGCGCAGCGGGCACGGGTGGCCAACCGCCTGGTCCACGCCGCCGACGCCGATGCCGCGGCGCGCCTGTTCGGGCAGGAGCCGGCCGGCAGCTTCGCCTTCGTGCTGCTGGACTACAACCTGCCTGGGGTGGACGGGCTGGTGTTCCTGCGGCGCATGCGCGAGGGGCTGCAAGCCAGGCTGCCGGCGGTGATCCTCACCACCAGCGTCAACCCGTGCGACCGCGACGCCTTCTACAAAGCGGGCGCGAATGCCTACCACCTCAAGCAAGTGCAGTACAGCGAGTGCCTGCGCACGCTCGAAGCCATCTTCAACTACTGGCTGCACCGCGTCGCCCTGCCCGGACACGCCCCCCTGCCAGCCCTTGCCGAGCCGACAAGATGAACAGCCACAAGCCGCGAGCGCTGCGCGTGCTCATCGTCGACGACAACCCGCTCGACCGCGCCGAAGCCAAGGCCGCGCTGCTCAACGGGTCGAGCCGTGGCTACCTCTTCATCGAAGCCGGGTCGGCCGAGGAAGGGCTGCGCCTGTGCGCGCAGGCGCCGCTCCCGGACTGCCTGGTGCTCGACCTGGGCCTGCCCGATGCCGGCGAACTGGAAGTGCTGACGCGGCTGCCGCGCGACGAGGACCAGTTGCCTCGCGTGCCGGTCGTCGTGCTCACCGGTGCGGTGGAGGTCGGCCTCAACCAGGCCGCGCTTCGCGCCGGCGCGCACGACTACGTCGGCAAGGCCTGGCTGCGGCCCGAAACGCTGACGCAGGCGGTGGAAAACGCGATCGAACGCCTGGCCATGGCGCGCGCGATGCAGGCCGAGCGCCACCGGGCCGACGCGTCGCGCACCCGGGCGCTGCTGCTAGAGGGCGAGAACCGCCAGATCCAGGAAGCCAACCGTCTGAAGAGCCAGTTCCTGGCCAACATGTCGCACGAACTGCGCACGCCCTTGAACGCGATCATCGGCTTTGCCGAACTGTTGCATGGCGGAGCGGTACCCCCGGAGTCGCCCAAGCACCAGACCTTTCTGGGCCACATCGGCAGCAGCGGCCGCCATCTGCTGCGCCTGATCGACGACGTGCTCGACCTGTCGAAGGTCGAGGCGGGCAAGTTCGAGTTCTTCCCCGAACCGCTGGAGCTGCCCCTGGTCGTCCAGGAAACGATCGACATCCTGCAGACGCAGATCCAGCGCAAGCATCTCCGATTCGTCACCGACATCGAGCCGACGCTGAGCCACCTGGTGCTCGACGCGGCACGGCTGAAGCAGGTGCTCTACAACTATCTTTCCAACGCCATCAAGTTCACCCCCGAAGGCGGCAGCATCACGGTGCGGGCGCACGCCTCGGGGGCCAGGCACTTCCGGCTGGAGGTTGAAGACACCGGCGCCGGCATCGCGGCGGCCGACCTGCCGCGCCTGTTCACCGCGTACCAGCAGCTCGACGCAGGGGTTGCGAAGCGACACGAAGGCTCTGGCCTGGGCCTGGCGCTGACACGCCGCCTGGTCGAGCTGCAGCAAGGCAGTGTCGGCGTGCGCAGCACGCCCGGCGTGGGCAGTGTGTTCCACGCGGTGCTGAACCGGGTCCATGGCACCGACGCCGCGCGCTCGGCCGAGGAAGTCGGCCGGCTCGCAGCGCCAGCCGAGCCTCGCTTGCTGGCGATCCAGAATGTGCGCGACCACCCGACCCAGCTCGTCCCGGCGCTCACCGAAGCGGGTTTCCTGGTCGATGCCGCCGCCACCGGCGCACTGGCCGTGCAGCGTGCGCACGGCAGGGCCTACGACGCCATCATGCTGGACCTGCAGTTGCCGGACGCACGGGGCCTGGGCGTGCTGGCGCGAATCCGCGCCAGTGGCCCTAGCCGCGATTCGCCGGTGGTCGGCATGACGATGCCCGGACAGGCCGGCACGGCGGCCACCTTCGCGATCGCCGACGTGCTGTGCAAACCGATCCGCGGTGAAGAGGTGGTGGCGGCGATGGCACGCTTTCGACGGCCCGGCACCAGCCCGACGAACGTGATGGTGATCGATGACGACCCCCTCGCGCTCGACCTGATGCGGGCCACGCTCAAGGCCATCGGTATCGACGCGGTGTGCCTGCTCGACGGGCGTGAGGCGCTGCGGCAACTGGAGCAACACCGACCCGACGCGATCGTGCTCGACCTGCTGATGCCGGCATTCGACGGCTTCGCCGTGCTCGACGCGCTGCAGGCCATGCCCGCGTGGCGCAACACGCCGGTGTTCATCTGGACCGCCATGATGCTGACCGACCCTGAATTCGCGAGTCTTGGCCGGTCGGCAAGCGCCATCCTGAACAAGGGCGGCGGCTCGCTGGACGCGACCCTGGAGGCCCTGCGTCGTTGGCGCCCGACCGCCGCGCCGGCCTCTTCCGCGAGCGCCGCGCCGTGAGCGAGCCACGGGTGCTGATCGTCGATGACAACCCGATGAACGTCGAACTGGCCGCGTTCGTGCTGCGCGCAGCGGCATTCGTGGTCGAGTCTGCCGCTGACGCGGACAGCGCCGTGTTGCAGATCGGCACGTTCCGGCCGCAATTGATCCTGATGGACATCCAGATGCCCGGCATGGACGGGCTGGCACTGACCCGCGCGCTGAAGGCCGACCCGACCACGCGGCACATCGCCGTGTTGGCCTTCACCGCCTACGCAATGAGGGGCGACGAAGCCCGAATGCGGGCGGCGGGTTGCGACGGCTACATTGCCAAGCCGATCGACGTGGCTTCATTCGCCTTCAAGGTGCGTGCGCACCTCACGCCGCAGGGCGACGAAACAACCCGGCCTCGCCCCCGCTGAAGGCGCGCACGCCCCCGCCCCGGGGCGCAGCCAACGGCAGCCGGCGCCGCCTGCCGCAATGCAGCCACTGCATTGACCGCTCGCGCCCACAGGCGGATGCTTCGCCAGTGCAGATGCCGAGGAGGCGCAACCATGGAGTCGTACCAAGCTCTCTACTACCCCTACGTCCACTTCAAGGACGACGCCTGGGTCAAGCTGTCGGCGCTGTACTGGGACAAGCTCAAGCGCATCGTTCCGGCGGCGTATCCAACCGCGGACAGCGAGACGGTGCTGGCGCTGGGCGACTTCATCCAGACGGTGCGGCCCGACCAGGTGCAGCCCGCGTTCGCCGCGACCTTCAGCGAGTTCTTCGCCAGCTACGGCGAGCCATTGCGCAAGACCTACGCCCTCGCCCACCGCGAGCAGTGGCCGGTGGTGCCCAAGGCGCAGCGGCCCTCGGAGGCAGGCGGCCCGTCGGGCAACGACATGCGGCTGGGCTATGTTCGCTACGAGAAGATCCACGACAGTGTCTACGCGGCGATGCACGAGCACGGCCTGGCCTCGACCGACGAGCGGGGCGAAAAGTGGATCGGCATGCACCCGCGCCTGGCTGCGGTCTACATGCACGCGCTGGCCGAGCACATCGCCGAGCACCAAGGCCTGCGGCCGCTCACCGACGAGACCTTCGATCACGTGGCGTTGTCGCAGTTGTCGCTGGAACGGCTGGCCAATGCCTTGCTCGGCGACGTGGCGCTGGTCGACGCCAAGGCCTCGCCCACCGAAGTCGAGACGGCGCTGGTCTCGGTGGCCTTCCGGACGCTCGTGCCGGCCGACCTGAAGCACTTGAGCGTCGACAAGATCCTCGCCTTTCGCGAGGCCTACCCGAACGAGCGGCATCGCTTCCAGAGCGCGGTGGACGGGTTGGTGAAGAGCCGCGCCTGGCTGTTGTCGATCAGCGATCCGAAGGTGCTCGAAGAACGGCTGCGCGACGAAGTCGACGCCGGCTGGGCCGAGGATCTGAAGGAGTTGAAAGACAAGCTGGGCAGCGTCGGCATCGACACCCTGTTCAGCAGCGCGAGCCTGACGACCACGCTGCCCGGCGCGGTGGTCGGTGGCATCGGCATGCTCGGCCTCGGGGTCAATGGCGTGGCGGCGGGCACGGCGGCGGTCGCACTGGCGGCGATCCCGATGATGCTGAGCAAACGCAAGGCGGTGCGCGAGGCGCTGGACGATTCGCCGGTGGCCTACCTGTACCGGATGGAGCAGGACTTGCAGCCCAAGGACCTTCAGGGCTGGTTGCGCCAGGGCCTGCAGCGCTTCGTGTTCGGACACTGATGCTGCCCCCAGCTCGCTCCGCTCGCGGCCCCCGAGGGGCGCGTCAGCGCCTTCGGGCGGCCGTGCGGCGCTGACATGACCCCGCAGGCCGGCCCTGAGCTTGCTCTACAGTTGCCGCTCATGGGCCAGCCACTGAAACCCGTATGAACCCCACACTCGTTGAAGTGCTGCGCGGCGGGCATGTCGAGTCGCACCACACCGGCGCGGTGGCGGTGCTCGATGCCGATGGCGCCGTGCTGGCGGCGCTCGGCGACATCGACCGCCCGGTCTTCCCGCGCTCGGCGGTCAAGGTGCTGCAAGCCCTGCCGCTCGTGGCCAGCGGCGCGGCCGACCGGTTCCAGCTCAGCGACGCCGAACTCGCGCTGGCCTGCGCCTCGCACGGCGGCGAGCCCTTGCACGCGAGCACGGCCGCGGCGATGCTGGCCAAGGCCGGGCTCGACAGCGCTTGCCTGGAATGCGGCACGCACTGGCCGTACAACGAGCAGGCTTCGCGCGCGCTGGCCGCAGCCGGCGGCGAACCCTCGGCGCTGCACAACAACTGCTCGGGCAAGCACGCCGGTTTCCTCTGCCTGGCCTGCGAGCTGGCCGGCCCGGCGGCCGAACGGCGCCAGTTCGCGAAGGGCTACCTGCAGCCCGCGCACGCGGTGATGCGCGAAGTCACCGCCGCGCTGGAGGCCACCACCGGCGCGAGCCTGGCCGATGCGCCGCGCGGCATCGACGGCTGCTCGATCCCGGCCTACGCCATCCCGCTGCGCCGCTTGGCGCTGGCCTTCGCCCGCGTCGGCAGCGGCGTCGGCCTGTCGGCTGAGCACGCGCACGCGGCGAAGCGCCTGCGCCAGGCCGTGGCACGCGAGCCGTTCATGGTCGCCGGCACCGGCCGCCTGGACACGCGGGTGATGGAGCGGCTCGGCGAGCGGGTCTTCATGAAGGTCGGCGCCGAGGGCATGTACTGCGCGGCGCTGCCCGAACGCGGCCTGGGCGTGGCGATCAAGACAGACGACGGCAACAACGCCCGCGCCGCCGAGGTGGCGGTGGCGGCCGTGATCGAGGCCTGCCTGCCGCTGGCCGGCGAAGACGCCGCATTCCTGCGCGGCTTCAGCGACTGCACGCTGCGCAACTGGAACGCAATCCCGGTCGGCTCGTTGCGCGCCAGCGATGCGCTGCGGCGCGGCCTCGCGGATGGCCGCAGCAGCGGCGGCGGCCGCGGCACGGCCTGAGGTTCACACACCATGTCGATCCAAGCCAGCCGCACCACGCTCCGCGCCCGCGATGCGTCGTTCTACGCCTCGGTGCCCGAGTTCGCCGACTTCGACCGGGTCATGGACCCGGCGCTCTACCAGCCGCTGCCAGCCGGCTGGATGGTGGGCAATGCCGACATCGTCAAGTCGACCCAGGCCAAGGCGGCGGGCCGCGCCAAGGCCGTCAACATCGCTGGCGCGTCGGTCATTGCCGCGGTAACCAACGCGCTCGGCGGCGCCGAGATTCCCTACGTCTTCGGCGGCGACGGCGCGAGCTTCGCAGTACCGCGTGAGCTGGCGGATCAAGCCGGCGCGGCACTGGCTGCCGTGGCGCAGTGGGCAGCGCAGGACCTCGAGCTGCCGATGCGCGTCGGCATGGTGCCGATCGAAGCTATCCGCGAAGCCGGGCTCGATGTCTCGGTCTCGCGCTTTGCAGCGTCGGCCAGCGTGCGCTATGCGATGTTCGCCGGTGGCGGCCTGCGCTGGGCCGAACGGCAGATCAAGCTCGGCCAGTTCACGCTCGCCGCCGCACCCGAAGGCACACGGCCCGACCTGACCGGGCTGTCGTGCAACTGGGAGGCCATCCCGAGTTCGCTCGGCGTGATCCTGACGATCATGATCACGCCCGAAGTCGCATCGGCCGACCCGCGCTTCATCGCCCTGGTGGCCGAGGTCAACGCGCTGCTGGCCGACCGGAACCAGGCGCGCTGCCCGCTGCCGGCCGAGGGCCCGCCATTTCGCTGGCCGCCCACGGGCTTCGACCTGATGGCGATCGTGCAGCGGCGGCCTGGCGAGTGGGCCTGGCTGCGCAAGGCCCGCCTGGCGATGGAAACCCTGCTGGCCGCGTGCGTGCTCTGGGCCGGCGTGAAGGTGGGTGATTTCGAGCCCGAGAAGTACCGGCGCGAGATCGTCGAGAACGCCGACTTCCGCGGTTATGACGACGGCCTGCGGATGACGATCGATTGCACCGTGGCTCAATCCGAACGGGTCGAGGCCGTGCTCAAGCGAGCGCGTGAGGAGGGCATCGCCCGCTACGGATTGCACCGCGAAGACGCGGCGCTCCTGACCTGCATCGCGCCGCTGCCAACGCAGAGCGACCACGTCCACTTCATCGACGGCGCGTCGGGTGGCTACACGCTGGCGGCGATGCAGCTCAAGGCGAACGCTTGAGCGAGCACCGGCCGGCGGCGATCACGGAGCCGCCACGCCGTTGAACACCACGGCCTGCCCGGTCGGCAGGCAGAGCGGGCGGCAGCTCTTCTCCAGGAAAAACTCGTCAACGGCCGCGCGGGCGCCGGGACAAGAAGAGAACCCATAGTCGTCGAAGACGATGAAGCCGCCGAACGACAAGCGCGGCCAGATGAATTCAAGGCAATCGAGAATCGACTGGTAGATGTCGACATCGATGTGGGCGAAGGCGATCCGCTCGGCTTCGAGCCCGGCAAAGGTGGCCGGGATGAAGCCCTTGCGGAATACGCACAGCGCCGCGTGCCCCACATGGCCGGCCACGGCTTCGAGCGAGGTGTCTGCGAAGTCTCCCTTCTTGTGGCGGTCTTTCGCGGCATCCGTCTCCGGCATGCCCTCGAAGGTATCGAACAGGAACAGGCGCTTGTGCGGGCCCTTGTCGGCCAGCATCGCGGCCATCATGGCCGCCGTTCCGCCCTTGTAGACGCCGCACTCCCAGATGCCGCCCTCGACATGGAGGGCCTGTTGCAGCAGCGTGTAGAGCACGTGGCAGCGATCGGGCGACACCAGGGTTCGCGGCGCGGCGAGTTCGAAATAGCGCCGGAACTCGCCCCCGCCGAACCACGGCGAGAACAGCGGACGGTACAGGTCGCGGTCGGGAATGTCGGCGATGCCGCGCGATCTGGCCGATCGCCGGAAACCGAGCTTGCCCAGCAAACCATCGAGCCTGTGTCGGGGCATGAGTGAATTCGTCCTCGGAGTGGGTGAGTCGCCTTGCGCAGCGGCCGGGCGCGAGCATACGCTCGCCGAGCGTGAGCCTTCGTCAGATGGTGCTCACACCGCGCCGTCCCACAACGCCGCCATCGCTTGCGCAAAGCGGCGGCCGATCGCGTCCTGCGCCGCGTGGCGGCGATCGAGAACGACCGGCTGACCTGCGACGTAGACATCGCGGATCGCGTCGCCCGGGCTGGAGAAGATCAGTGCGTCGAGCACGTGCGATGGCGGCACGCCGAGCAGGCTGGGGTCGTCTGTATCGAGCACCAGGAAGTCGGCCCGCGCGCCAACCTCCAACCCCCAGCGCGACAGGCCCGCGGGCGCGGCGCTGGCGCCGAGCGCGGCACCGAACAGCCGCGCCGCGGTGGCCGGCTGCGCGCCCGCGCGCTTGCCAGGGTCTGCGGCCACGTTGCGCTGCCGCAGGGCCAGCCGCTGGCCGTATTCGAGCCAGCGCAATTCCTCGACCCAACTGCGCGTGACCTGGCTGTCGGAGCCCAGGCTGAGCGGCACGCCGCTGGCCAGCCAGCCGGGCAGGTCGCACAGGCCATCGCCGAGGTTGGCTTCGGTGGCGGGGCAGATCACCGCCCCGGCGCCGCTGCGGGCGACAGCATCGATCTCTTCGGGCAGTGCGTGGGTGGCGTGCACGAGTTGCCAGCGCGCGTCGAGCAGGCCTTCGCGGGCCAGCCACTCGATCGGGCGCGCGCCGGTGGCGTGCAGGCAATCGGCGACCTCGGCCGTCTGTTCGGCGACGTGGATGTGCAGCGGGCCGTTCATGCCTTCGACAAGGCGGCGCAGCGCGTGGATCGAAGCCGGCGCCGCGGCCCGCAACGAATGGATCGCGGCGCCCGCGTTGACGAGGCGCCGGCCACTGCGCTCGGCCGCCTGCTGCAGCGCGAACACCGACTGCGGCGTGCTCGCGAAGCGGCGCTGGTCGTCGCGCAGCGCGGGCTGGGTGAACCCGGCGCGCTCGTAAAGCACCGGCAGCAACGTGAGGCCGAGGCCGGCGTCATCGGCCGCATCGGCGAGCGCCCACGACAGCGTCATCGGGTCGGCGTAAGCCGTACCGTCGGGGCGGTGCTGCAGATAGTGGAACTCGCAAACCTGGGTGTAGCCGCCGCGCAGCAACTCGACATAGAGCTGCGCCGCGATGGCGCGCAGCTGATCGGGCGTGACGCGCAGCGCGACGCGGTACATCCGGTCGCGCCAGGACCAGAAGTCGTCTTCGCCGGCCTCACGCCGCTCGGCCAGGCCGGCCATCGCGCGCTGGAAGGCGTGGCTGTGGGCGTCGACGAGGCTGGGCAGCACGGTGCCGGGAAGCACGCTGGCGCCGGGTGGTGCGGTGGCGACGCCGGGCATGATCTCGGCCCAGTGGCCTTGTGCGTCCACGCGCAGCAGCACGTGCTGGTGCCAGGCACCCGTCAACCACGCACAAGGCGCCCAGAACAAGCCCGTCATAGACGACTTTCGCCATGTTCAGGATCACGGTTCTGATGACGCACGACGAATATGCGGATGCCACGACCGTCAGCCCGATAGATGACCGAGCACGGGAAGTCGGCAAGTGCCCAGTTCACTGCAGTTCGGCGCGCAAACGGTCCAGCGCATCGTCGAGCGGCACGAGCAGTGAGGGATCGCGGTCACTTTCAGCTTCCCGGCGGGCTGCCACTGCGTCCCAGGCCGCATTGCGGGCGACGTCGGCGTCCAGGCTGGCAACCCCACGGTCCAGCAATCGAACCCGATCGGCCGTTGGCAACTGAAGAACCTGTGCTTCAAGAACTTCGATTGGGATTTCCATGTGCCTTCTCTCCCGACATCGCGATTGAACCGCCCAGCTTGCCACAACCAGCCAGGCGCGGTCTCGCAAACTTGCATTCACGATGCGACACGCTCCTGCAATGCTTCCTGCGCCAGCGTGTTGATGCTCTTGCCCTGCGCCTGCGCCTCGATGGCGAGTCGCTCGTGAAGCTCGGGCGGAATGCGCAGGTTGAACCTGCCGGAGAACTGGCGTCGCGGCTCGATGCCTTTCTCCTGACAGACCTCCAGAAATACCTGAAGCGACTTCTTGAACTCGCCGCGCAGCTCCCGCGGGTTCTTGCCGTAGAAGTCGGCGCCGCCGCTGAGCCCGAGAATTTCGCCTCGAAAGAGATCGAGCGCTTCGTCGTACTCGATCTTCGCTCTGTAACCGCCCACTGTCATGATGTTCATGGTTCGACTCCGTGTTGTTCCAACCACCTGCGGATGCTCGCCACCGCACCCTTGTCTGTGTTCGGAGACGGGTGGGGCCGGTGAAACACCCGGACCTCGGCGAACAGGACAACCGCGACGCGGCTGCCTTCTCGCTCGGTGACTTCAGCGCCCAGTTCCACGAACATCGCCTCAATGTCACGCCACTGGGCGTTGCCACTTGTCGGCCGGGCATAGACGAGTTCGAGGGTGCGCTGGTGCCGCCGCTTCATGCAAAAATGGTACCACTAACGGGTACTGACATTGAATGGTGCCAGCATCGTGGCCGCAAGCTGGAGCAGCAGCGGCAGCACTGTGGCGGCGCGCTGCGGGTCGTACTTGAACGGCACCACCTCTTCCATGTAACAGCGCCAGCACATCTCCAGTTGCACCGCATGCACGCCCTCGGCCGGCCGGCCGTACTGGCGGGTGATGTAGCCGCCCTTGAAGCGGCCATCGACGACCTGCGTGAACTGCGTCTGCGCTGCCAGCACATCGCCCAGCGCGCTGCGCAGCGCGGGGCCGCAACTGGCCCCGTTGGCGGTGCCGAGGTTCAGGTCGGGCAGCCGGCCCTCGAACAGCCAGGGCAATTCCGACTTGATGCTGTGGCCGTCGAACAGCACCGCGTGGCCGTGCTCGGCCTTCAGGCGCGCCAGCTCGCCGGCCAGCGCGTCGTGGTACGGCTGCCAGTACGTCGCAAGCCGTCGCGCGATCTCGGCGGCGTCGGGGTTCTGGCCGTCGCGGTAGAGCGGCTCGCCGGTGAAGGCATGCGTCGGGCACAGCTCGGTGTTGTTGCTGCCCGCGTACATCGGCGTGTTCTCGGGCGGGCGGTTCAGGTCGATGCAGTAGCGCGAACAGCGCGGCACGATCATGCTGGCGCCGAGTTCGTCGCGGGCAAAGGCGTAGAGCTGGTCCAGGTGCCAGTCGGTGTCGGCCACCGCCAGCGCGTGCGGGCGCAAACGCGAAGCGATGTCGTCCGGGATCAGCGTGCCCACGTGCGGCAGGCTGACCAGCAGCGGCGTCGTGCCGCGATGCAGCGTGAACACCCCTTCGCTTTCGTTCATGACACACGCTCCTGGCCGCCGACGACAACGCGCCGGCACGGGTTGTGGCCGAACCAGTAGGCCAGCTCGTTCGGGTGATCGATCTCCCACACCGCGAAGTCGGCGCGCTGCCCTGCGGCCAATGTGCCGCGGTCGGCCAGGCCGAGCGCGCGCGCACCGTTGACGGTGACGCCGCGCACCGCCTCTTCCGGCGTCAGGCGGAACAGCGTGCAGGCCATGTTGATCATCAGCAGCAGCGACAGCCCAGGCGACGAGCCCGGGTTGTGGTCGCTGGCGATGGCAATCGGCACACCAGCCGCGCGCAGCGTGGCGGTGGGCGGTAGCTTGGTTTCGCGCAAGAAATAGAACGCGCCGGGCAGCAGCACGGCCACCGTGCCTTGATGACCCACGCGCGGCGCCATCGCCTGCACGCCGGCATCGCTCAGGTATTCGAGGTGGTCGCACGACAGCGCGCCGTAGCCGGCCGCAAGCGCGGTGCCGCCCTGGTCGCTCAACTGTTCGGCGTGCAGCTTGACCGGCAGCCCAAGGCGCTGCGCGGTGTCGAACACGCGGCGCGTCTGCGCGGGCGTGAAACCGATGGTCTCGCAGAACGCATCGACCGCATCGACCAGGCCTTGCGCGTGCAGCGCCGGCATCCAGGCGCAGACCGCATCGATGTAGTCGTCGGCACGGCCTTCGAACTCGGGCGGCAGCGCGTGCGCACCGAGGAAGGTGGTGCGCACGGTCAGCGCGAGTTCGCTGCCGAGGCGGCGGGCCACGGCCAGGCAGCGCGCCTCGTCGTGCAGCGACAGGCCGTAGCCCGATTTCACTTCCAGCGTCGTCACGCCCTCGCCCATCAGTGCCAGCGCACGTTGCCGTGCCGAGGCGAACAGCGCTTCGTCGCTCGCGGCGCGCGTGGCGGCCACGGTCGAGCGGATGCCACCACCGGCGCGGGCGATGGCTTCGTAGCTCGCGCCTTGCAGCCGCAACTCGAACTCGGCCGCGCGCTGGCCGCCGTAGACGAGGTGGGTGTGGCAGTCCACCAGCCCCGGCGTGACGAGCGCGCCGCCGAGGTCGTGTTCGGCTGCGACGGCAAGCCGGGCAGGCAGCGCCGATTCGTCGCCTACCCAGGCGATGCGGTCGCCCTCGGTGACGAGCGCGCCGCGTTCCACCCAACCCCAGGGCGTGCTGCCCACGAGAGTGGCGAGTTTCGCGTTGCGCCACAGCGTCCGAGCCGAGGTCGTTCTCATGCCGGAGTCTCCCGAGTCTCGACATCGGCGCCGATCCAGAACACTGGCGCAGCGGGGTCGCTCGCCACGAGCCGGCAAGGCCCCGGGCCGAGATTGCACAGCAGCGTGTTCGCAGCCAGTTGGACCGACACGCCGGCCTCGCCATGCCAGCACGCAGCGCCGCTCGCGAAGCAGGCTCGCCAAGGCCAGGCGTCACTCCACGGCAGGCCGTCTACTGCCGGTTGCACACAGCCGCGAGCGCCGCCACGCAGCATCAGGTTCAGGTCGCGCGTCGGGCCATCGACGAGGCGGCAGCCGGGTGCGTCGGCGCCGTCGAAACACAGCGGCGCGCTCTGCGGGGTGAGGCGCTGCTCGGCGCCGGCAAACGTCAGCGCGACTCCGCCGCCCTCGAGCACAGCGAACCAGCGCTGCACACCGGGGAAGACCGAGAACGGGCCGTCCGCATCGATGTCGGCCAGGCTGATGCGCAGCCGCCAATTCGGCCCCGCCGGCCAGGCCAGCAACTCGCGCGTGCGCCCGCCGCCATTGCGCCAGGCTTGCGGCGCCCTGTCGGCCGCGCGAATCTGGGTCAGCGGTGGCGTGACCATCATGCGGCACCGCGCTGCCACAGCACGGGGAACAACGGATGATCCAGTGGCGCGCCATCGGGCAACTCGCCGGCCAGGCCCGGGAAATCGGGCGAGGTGGTCCACGCGCGCGGTGCGTGGCGCATGTCGTCACCGAGGAAGCGGACCGAGAACACGCGTCGCCGCCGGTCGCCATCGACACCGGCCGCTGCGTGCAGCGCGAGCATGTGGAAGCACACCACGTCGCCCGGTTCGATCGCCCAGCCAAGGATGTTGTGCGCGTTTTGGTGTGACCCGCGCGCGGCCTCGATGTCGGGCAGCTCGGCCAGGCTGCCTTCGGGAAACCAGCGCGCCTGCTGCGTCATGAAAGTGCGCGGCATCAGCCAGGGGCCGAGGTGCGAGCCGGCGACGAATTCGAGCGTGGAATGGCGCCGCACCGGATCGACGGCAATCCACATGCTCACGTTCTGCCGCCCGGCCACGTTGTAATACGGCTGGTCCTGGTGCCACGGCGTGCGCTGGCGCGTACCCGGCTCCTTGGTCAGCATGTGGTCGTGGTACAGGCGCACGGTGTTTGCGCGCATCAACAGGCCGGCGGTGGCCGCGAGGGGCGAGTCGAAGATCGCGCGCCGGTAGGCGGCGTTGGCCTGCCAGTTGCAGAAGTCCTCGACGAAGTGGCCCGGGTCGCCGGGCGCGCTGGCGACGATGGCGCGCGGGCTGGGCGCGGCGAGGTTCGAGTCGATGCCGTCGCGGATCAGCGCGACCTCGGCCGGCGACAGCAACTGGCGTACGCAGACCGCACCGTCGCGCCAGAATGCTTCGGCGAGTTCGCGTGTGACGCACGTGGCGGCGCGATCTGCGGCACTTGACCCACTCACGGCGCGAACTCCCCATGCAGCGTGTAGCGCGAACCGGGCTGCACCAACCGCGCGATCGTGATCGCGGCGTCGCGCGTGAAGGTCCGCCGCACGACCACGAGGCAGGGCTCACGCTCGCCGATGCCGAGCAGCGCCGCCTCCTGCGGCGTGGGCAGCGCGGCCTCGATCGAGTACTGCGCGCGCCACAGCGCGGTGACCTCGAACAGGTAGTGCGTGGGCGTCGTCTGCGTGAAGTCAACGCCCAGGTAGCCCGGCGCGCAGGCCGGGTTGACATAACGGTCTTCGCACTGCAACGCCACGCCCTCTTCCGAATGCACGATCAGGCTGTGGAACACCGGCGCGCCCGGCGCCAGGCCGAGCTGCCGCGCCAGCGGCGGCGGCGCGGCCTCCTGGCGCACGAGTTGCACCCGGGCTTCGTGGCGGTGGCCGCGATCGGTGATCTCGTCGTGCAGGTCGCGGATCGTCAGCGTCGACGACACCCGGTGCAACTGCGCGGCGAAGGTGCCCACGCCCTGCACCCGCTCGATCAGCCCCTCGCCCTGCAGCTCGCGCAGCGCGCGGTTGACGGTCATCCGGCTGACGCCGAACTGCGCCACCAGTTCGGCCTCGGACGGCATCAGCGCGCCGGGCGGCCAGCGGCCCTGCGACAAGGCGTCCATCAGGTGTTGCTTGACGCGGGCGTAGGGCGCGGCGGCGGAACGGGGGGGCGAGGCCATGGCCGGATCGTACCGGCCCAAGCTTGTCTAGACAAGTAGACAAGGCGCAAGGATGGCCAGGGAAAACCATGAGAGGATCCTGCTTGTACGCACTTGTCTAGACAAGTAAAGTCACTCCTCCAGAATCGCCAGCTTCGAGGCCGCCATGACCGACTTGTCCGCCGCTCATCACTTTGCCCAGCCCCACCCTGTGCGCGCGCCGCGTGGCACCACGCTTTCCTGCAAGAACTGGCTGATCGAGGCCGCGTACCGGATGCTGCAGAACAACCTCGACCCCGAGGTGGCCGAGAACCCGGACGCATTGGTTGTCTACGGCGGCATCGGCAAGGCGGCGCGCAACTGGGACTGCTACGAGGCGATCCTGAAGGCGCTGCGGGCACTCAATGAAGACGAGACGCTGCTGGTGCAGTCGGGCAAGCCGGTCGGTGTGTTCCGCACCCACGCCGATGCGCCGCGGGTGCTGATCGCCAACTCGAACCTGGTGCCCAAGTGGGCCACGTGGGAGCACTTTCACGAGCTCGACCGCAAGGGCCTGATGATGTACGGGCAGATGACTGCGGGCTCGTGGATCTACATCGGCAGCCAGGGCATCGTGCAAGGCACCTACGAGACATTTGTCGAAGCGGGAAAGCAGCACTTCGGCGGCACGCTGGCGGGGCGGTGGATTCTGACGGCCGGCCTCGGCGGCATGGGTGGCGCGCAGCCGCTGGCGGCCACGTTTGCCGGCGCGTGCTCACTCAACATCGAGTGCCAGCAGAGCAGCATCGACTTCCGGCTGCGCTCGCGCTACCTCGACGAGCAGGCGAGCAGCCTCGACGACGCGCTGGCACGGATCGCCCGGCACACCGCGGCGAAGCGCGCGGTGTCGGTCGGGCTGCTCGGCAATGCGGCCGACATCCTCCCCGCGCTTGTGAAGCGCGCGCGTTTGCCCAGAGAGGCCGGCGGCATCAGACCCGACCTGGTGACCGACCAGACCTCGGCCCACGACCTCGTCAACGGCTACCTGCCTTCGGGCTGGAGCGTCGAGAGCTGGAAGTCGGCCCAGGCCGATGCGTCGCAGCATGCCTCGCTGCGCGACGCCGCGGCGCGCAGTTGCGCCGTACACGTGCAGGCGATGCTCGACTTCCAGGCGATGGGCATTCCGACGGTGGACTACGGCAACAACATCCGCCAGGTGGCCTTCGACGCGGGGGTCAAGAACGCATTCGACTTTCCCGGCTTCGTGCCGGCCTATGTGCGGCCACTGTTCTGCCGCGGTCGCGGGCCGTTCCGCTGGGTCGCGCTGTCGGGCGACCCGGACGACATCAGGAAGACCGACGCGAAGATGAAGGAACTGTTCCCCGACGACGCGCCTCTGCACCGCTGGCTCGACATGGCGGCCGAGCGCATCGCCTTCCAGGGCCTGCCGGCGCGCATCTGCTGGATCGGCCTGGGCGAGCGCCACCGCGCCGGGCTGGCGTTCAACGAGATGGTGAAGAGCGGCGAGCTGAAGGCGCCGATCGTGATCGGCCGCGACCACCTCGATTCGGGCTCGGTCGCGTCGCCAAACCGCGAGACCGAGGCCATGTTGGACGGCAGCGACGCGGTGTCCGACTGGCCGCTGCTGAACGCGCTGCTCAACACCGCCGGCGGCGCGACCTGGGTTTCGCTGCACCATGGCGGCGGCGTCGGCATGGGCTACTCGCAGCACTCCGGCGTGGTGATTGTTTGCGACGGCACCGACGCCGCGGCGAAGCGCATCGAGCGCGTGTTGTGGAACGACCCAGCCACCGGCGTGATGCGGCACGCCGATGCGGGCTATGACATTGCGGTGGCTTGCGCCCGCGAACAGGCCTTGAACCTCCCAATGCTCGGCGCCATCACTCCCTCTCCCTCCGGGAGAGGGTTGGGGTGAGGGAAAGGGCGTGAGCGAAAAGACTCCCTGACCCTTCCCTCTCCCAAAGGGAGAGGGAAATACAAAGAACCTCATGAACCGATCACTCCACATCACCCCCGGTGCACTGACGCTGGACCAGCTTCAAGCCATCCACGCCGGTGGCGTCACGCTGGCGATCGACCCTGCCGCCCGCGCCGGCATCCTCGCCAGCGCCGCCGTGGTGCAGCGTGCCGCCCAGGGCGATGCGCCCGTCTACGGCGTCAACACCGGCTTCGGCAAGCTCGCCAACCAGCGCATCAGCCAGAGCCAGCTCGACCAGTTGCAGTTGAACCTGATCCGCTCGCACTGCGTCGGCGTCGGCAAGCCGCTGGCGCCGGAGGTGGTGCGCCTGATGCTGGCGCTGAAGGCGGCCAGTCTGGCACGCGGGCATTCTGGGGTGCGCGAAGTCGTGATCGACACGCTGGTCGCGGTGCACAACGCCGGGCTCGTGCCCTATGTGCCGTCGCAGGGGTCGGTCGGTGCGTCGGGCGACCTGGCGCCGCTGGCGCACATGACGCTCGCGCTGCTGGGCGAAGGCGAGATGCTCGTCGATGGCAAGCGCTTGCCGGCCGCGCCGCTGCTGCAAGCCGCCGGCATCGCGCCGCTGAAGCTCGGCGCGAAGGAAGGCCTGGCGCTGATCAACGGCACGCAGACTTCGACCGCGCTCGCGCTGCACGCGCTGCTCGCGTTCGAGCCGGTGCTCGAAGCCGCGCTCGTCGTCGGCGCGCTGACGGTGGACGCCGCGCGCGGCAGCGACGGCCCGTTCGACCCGCGCATCCACGCGCTGCGCGGCCAGCCGGGGCAGATCGACGTGGCCCAGTACTACCGAGCGCTCTTGGCCGGCAGCGCCATCCGCCGCTCTCACGAAACCGGCGACGACCGCGTGCAAGACCCGTACTCGCTGCGCTGCCAGCCGCAAGTGGTGGGCGCCTGCCTCGACCAACTGCGCCACGCCGCGCGGGTGCTGTTGTGCGAGGCGAATGCGGTGACGGACAACCCGCTCGTTTTCGCTGAGGACGGGATGATGATTTCCGGCGGCAACTTTCACGCTGAACCGGTGGCGCTGGCCGCGGATGGCATGGCGCTGGCCATTGCCGAAGTCGGTGCCATCGCCGAGCGCCGCATCGCGATGCTGATCGATGCCGGCGTGTCGCGTCTGCCGCCGTTCCTCACCGCAGACGCCGGCCTGAACTCGGGCTTCATGATCGCCCATGTCACCGCCGCGGCACTGGCGTCGGAGAACAAGTCGCTCGCGCACCCGGCGAGCGTCGATTCATTGCCCACCTCTGCGAACCAGGAAGACCACGTGTCGATGGCCACCTTCGCCGCGCGCCGGCTGCAGCCGATGATCCGCAACGTCGCGCACATCCTCGCGATCGAGCTGCTGGCCTCGGCGCAAGGCATCGAGTTCCTGCGCCCGCTGACGAGTTCGGCCGCGCTCGAGGCGGTGCACGCGCTGCTGCGCACGCACTGCCCCGCGATGGCGCAAGACCGCTACCTGTCGCCCGACATCGAACGCGCAACCACGCTCGTCACCGATGGTTCGCTGGCACGCATCCTGCGAACGCTTCCTGCGCTGCCGGCGCTGTGGATTCCGGCTTGAAACTCGTATCACTCAACCCCGTTTTTTCGGAGAACCGCATGCCCATCAAGACCCTCATCGCCTTCGCCATCGCCGCTGTTGGCTTCGCCGCCCAGGCCCAGGAAACGCCGGTCACGATCGCCATGTCGGGCTGGACCGGTTTCGCGCCGCTCACGCTCGCCAAGGAAGCCGGCCTGTTCAAGAAGCGCGGGCTCGACGTGACGATCAAGAAGATTCCGCAGAAAGACCGCCACCTCGCCATCGCCTCGGGCGACGTGCAGTGCGCGGCCACCACGGTCGAGACCTGGATCGCGTGGAACGCGGCCGGTGTGGCGACGACGCAGATCTTCCAGCTCGACAAGAGCTTTGGTGCCGACGGCATGGTCGTCAAGCCGACGATCATGAAAATCGCCGACCTCAAGGGAAAGACCGTTGCCGCCGACGCGCCGGGCACGGCCACCTACTTCACATTGGCCTGGATGCTGAAGAAGAACGGCCTGACGCTGAAGGACGTGAAGGTCGTCAACCTTTCGCCGCAGGCGGCTGCGAACGCCTTCCTCGCTGGCAATAGCGATGTCGACGCCGGCATGACCTACGAGCCGTATCTCTCGGCGGTGCGTGCCAAACCCGAGACCGGCAAGATCCTCGCGACCACGCTCGACTACCCGATGATCATGGACACCTTCGGCTGCACGCCGAAGTTCCTGGCCGAGAACCCCAAGGCCGCGCAGGCGCTGACCGATGCGTACTTCGAGGCGCTCGAATTGATCAAGGCCGACCCGAAGAAGAGCTTCGAGATCATGGGCGCCGACGTGAAGCAGAGCGGCGAAGCCTTCGATGCTTCGCAGAAGAACCTGCGCTGGCAGGACAAGGCAGCCAACCAGAAGTTCTTTGCCGGCGAGCACGCTGCGTTCAGCAAGGAAGCGGCCGAGCTGCTGCTCGAGGCCGGGATCATCAAGCAGTTGCCCGACATGACGAAGCTGGCCGACACGCGCTTCATCAAGTGAGCGGCACGGCTTGACGACGCCATGAAGCCCCTCACCCCCGTCGAACCGCGCACGCGCACCGCGCTGGGCATCGGCTTCTTCGTCTTGTTCGTCGCGTTCTGGAGCGCGATCTCGTTCGGCGGCGTGGTCTCGAAAACCTTCCTCGCCGACCCGCTGACGATGCTGGCCAGCGGCTGGAACCTGATTGCCCACCAGGGCTTCCTCAAGGACATCGGGATGACGATGTGGCGCGTCTTCGGCGGCTTTGCGATCGCCGTCGTGTTCGCGCTGCCGCTGGGTGTGGCGATGGGTGCCTACAAGCCGATCGAGGCGCTGTTCGAGCCCTTCGTCTCGTTCGCGCGCTACCTGCCGGCGAGTGCGTTCATTCCGCTGTTGATCCTCTGGGCCGGCATTGGCGAGGCGCAGAAGCTTTCGGTCATCTTTCTCGGCAGCTTTTTTCAGCTCGTGCTGATGTTTGCCGTGGCGGTGGGCAACACCCGGCGCGACCTGGTGGAAGCCGCCTACACGCTGGGCTCGACCGACCGCAGCCTCATCAAGCGGGTGCTGATCCCCGGCGCGGCGCCCGAGGTGGCCGAGATCCTGCGGATGGTGCTGGGCTGGGCCTGGACGTATGTGATCGTGGCCGAGCTGATCGGTGCAAGCAGCGGCATCGGCCACATGATCACCGACAGCCAGGCGCTGCTGGCCACCGACCAGATCATCTTCGGCATCATCGTGATCGGGCTGATCGGCCTCGTCTGCGACTTTGTCTTCAAGTGGGTCAACCGGCGCCTGTTCCCGTGGGCGCAACTCGGGAGATGAACGTGGCAAACGTGGTGACGACAACGGCCGACTTCCTGTCCATTCGCGGCGTCTCGCGCAGCTTCGCCTCGACCACCCGCGGTGGCGCGCCGACGGTGGCTTTGCAGGCCACCGATCTGGCCGTGGCCGAGAACGATTTCGTCACCATTCTCGGCCCCTCGGGCTGCGGCAAGAGCACGCTGTTGCGGATCGTGGCCGGGCTCGACCGGCAAACTTCGGGCGAGGTGCTGCTCGAAGGCCAGCGCATCGCCGGCCCCGGCGCCGAGCGCGGCATGGTGTTCCAGAGCTACACCCTGTTCCCGTGGCTGACGGTGCGCGACAACGTCTGCTTCGGCCTGCGCGAGCGCGGCCTGCCGCGGGCGCAGCAGCTCGAAGTGGCGGGCGAGTTCCTGGCCAAGGTCGGCCTGCGCGGTTTCGAGAACCACTTTCCGAAGCAGTTGTCGGGCGGCATGCAGCAGCGCGTGGCGATTGCCCGGGCGCTCGCCAACGGCCCGCGCATGCTGCTGATGGACGAGCCCTTCGGCGCCCTCGACCATCAGACCCGCGAGCTGATGCAGGAACTGCTGCTCGGCATATGGGAGGCCGAGAAGAAGACCGTGCTCTTCGTCACTCACGACATCGACGAGGCGGTGTTCATGGGC
>JANOVJ010000393.1:0-18111 GCA_031417295.1 bacterium
TCGCGATCAGCGTCACGGCGTAGGTCTCGAACAGGTCGGCCGCCATGCCGGCGCAGTCGCCCACGTTGTCGCCCACGTTGTCGGCAATCACCGCCGGGTTGCGCGGGTCGTCTTCGGGAATGCCGGCTTCGACCTTGCCCACGAGGTCGGCGCCGACGTCGGCGCCCTTGGTGAAGATGCCGCCGCCGAGGCGCGCGAAGATCGAGATCAGCGAGGCGCCGAAGGCAAAGCCGAGCAGCGGCTTCAGCACCGCCGACAGGTTCTTGTCCGGCGTCAGGTTGCCGTTGCCGATCAGGAACAGGAAGAAGATCGTGACTCCGAGCAAGCCGAGGCCCACCACCAGCATGCCGGTGATCGCGCCGCCCTTGAAGGCAACGTCGAGCGCTGGCGCGATGCCTTTGGTGGCGGCCTGCGCGGTGCGCACGTTGGCCTTCACCGACACGTTCATGCCGATGAAGCCGCAGGCCCCCGACAGGAACGCGCCGAGCACGAAGCCGACCGCGCTGACGCCGTCGAGAAAGACGCCGATCAACACCGCGAGCACGACGCCGACGATGGCGATCGTCTTGTACTGGCGTGCCAGGTAGGCGGCTGCGCCTTCCTGGATCGCCTTGGCGATTTCCTGCATGCGGGCGTTGCCCGCATCCTGGCGCAGGATCCAGCTTCGCTGCACGAAGCCGTAAATGACTGCGGCAAGGCCGCAGGCCAGCGCAAGGTAGAGCGCCATCGTTGGGGTCATCGGGAATCTCCTCGGGGGTCTCGCGGGATCGAAAGGAACGGGGACAGTTCGCCTTGGGACGGCGTGGCCTCAGGGGCCGCGCGTCGCTTGTTCGTTGTCTTGTGCCAAGGCGCCGCCGGCAAGGTGGCTTGCGGCCAGACTGCGGCGGACGAAATGTAGCAGGCCGGGGACGGGCCAAAGGCTAAGATCGGGGTTATCCCCGGTCTCTTTTGTGAGCTTCTCATGAGCCTTCAGCAAGTCAGCCCCGGCGCCAAGGCGCCCGACGAATTCAACGTGATCATCGAGATCCCGATGGCCGCGGACCCGATCAAGTATGAAGTCGACAAAGCCTCGGGCGCGCTCTTTGTCGACCGCTTCATGAGCACCGCGATGCACTACCCGTGCAACTACGGCTACATCCCGCAAACGCTGTCCGACGACGGCGACCCGGTCGATGTGCTGGTGATCACGCCGTACCCGCTGTACCCCGGCGTGGTGGTCACGTGCCGCGCCATTGGCGTGCTCAACATGGAAGACGAGGCTGGCGGTGACGCCAAGCTGCTGGCGGTACCGATCGACAAGATTCTCTCGATCTACACCCACTGGCAAAAGCCCGAGGACATGAATGACCTGCGGCTGCACCAGATCCAGCATTTCTTCGAGCACTACAAGGACCTGGAGCCGGGCAAGTGGGTCAAGGTGCGTGGCTGGGAAGGGCCCGAGGCCGCGCGCCGGGAGGTGGTGTCGGGCATGGCGAGCTGGCTCAAGACGGCATCGGCCTGAGGCCGCGCGCGTCTGCATGGCTTCGCGCTTCGCAGCGGGCCCTGCCGTTGCGAGCTGTCGCCCCCGGCCCACACCCACTGCCGAGCCGGCTGCTGACTGAACCGGGCCGGCCTTCGAGGCCCGCTGCCGTCAGGCCAGTGCCCTGGCTTTGAGCTTTGCGAATTCGTCCGCGGTGATCGTGCCGCTGTCGAGCAGCGCCTTGGCCTCGGCAATGTCCGACGCGGGAGACTTGCCGACCACGCCCTTGATGTAGGCGTCCGCCTCAGACTTGCTGCGCTGCAGGCTGGCGTGCTGCCGCTTCGCCATGCCGCCGCCGCGGGCGACGATATAGATGATGGCCGTCAACACCGGCAGAAAGATCAGGCCAAGGATCCAGAGAACCTTGGAGCCACCGCCCATCTCCGTGTCTCGAAACAGATCGACGACGACCTGAAACATGATGATCAGGTACGACACAAAGATGAAAGTGGAAATCATCAACCAAACCAGATCCCAGAAATTGCTCATTTGAATTGTTTCCGAATTTGAAGAGTTACTGACAAGAAAAATCCAACACCGGCAGTATTCGCACTGGGTGAGCTGCGGGCTGGGTGCGCGTGCGATCCACTGAATATTCCGGCGGCGGTCGAACCCGTTTTCGGCCGGCCAATGGAAGCGAAAAAATCAATGCCGAAGCACTAAGACGCCTTGGGCGACGCCACTGCCCGGAAAAGGCGTCGAGAAGCGCGGAGTCTACATGAACCGCCTGCTGCCGAAGCTTCGCAGCCAGTCACCGGCTGCGAGCGTGCGATTTCCAGAGGCTCTGCCCCCGGTCTGCAGCGGGCCACAGTGACCCCGTTTCCGGCCGTGACGCGGGAAACCCCGGCGCCGCCCGGGCGGCAGGCGTCAGCGCTGTCGCCACAGTGCCGACGGTTCACCCCGACCAGGGTGCCCGGTCTTGCCCCTGGCTCGGGACCGAACCGCGGCGCGACCCGAACTTGTGCGAATACGCCCAGGTGAATTCTGCACCGAACAGAAATATCTGCGCAGAATAATAGACCCACAGCAACACCACGATCAACGATGCGGCAGCGCCAAAACTCGAGGTGATGCCGCTGCGGCCAATGTAGACACCAATCAGAAACTTGCCGCCAAGAAACAGTACTGCCGTGACTGCCGCGCCCACCCATACGTCACTCCAGGCGACGGTCACCCGCGGCATGGTCTTGTAGATCATGGCAAAAACAGCCGTTACCAGTAGTGCACTCAAGCTGATTTCGACCGAGTTTGCCAGGCCGCCCCAGCCTGAATAAATGGGTGACCACCACTTTCCGAGCGCCGCCAAGACCGCACTGAAGGCCAGAGAAACGATCAAAAGAAAACCGATTCCGAGAATCATTCCAAACGACAGAAGCCGTGCTCGAAGAATACCCCAGAGCCCGGAGGAGTGAACCCTCTGGGGCGCCCGCCATATCCTGTTCAACGCGTCTTGCAATTCAGCAAAAACCGACGTGGCACCGATGAAGAGCAGCACGATACCGAACAGGGTTGCAACGACGCTCTCGGCCGGCCGGTCGGCGCTCTCCAGCAGTTCTCGAACCGCCGAGGCGCCCGCTGTGCCGAGCATGCCCTGCAATTGCGCGAACATTTCGCTGTAGGCAGCCTCTTTGCCGAAGACGATCCCGGCGACTGATATCACGATCAGCAGAAGCGGCGCGATCGAGAAAATAGTGTAGAAGGCCAATGCTGCGCCCATGCTTTGCGCAAAGTCCTGAACCCAGTTCACGGCCGCCGCCTTGAACAGGTCGGAAACACCCTTCAGCATCGCCTGGCCGTGCCGGCGAAAGAATCAAGGCCCGGCCGGCGGTATCTGTTGGCTGCAGATCGAATGGCGCCCACTAGACCTCGCCCCTTTGCGACAAGAGCACCGCCACCGGCCGGGTGCCTGGAAACTCTGAAAAGACGATCACCATGATCGCGGTGATGGGAACCGCCAGAAACGCGCCGGCGATTCCCCACAGCTCGGACCAGATCGCCAGGCTGATCAGGATCGCGAACGGGCTCAGGTTGAGTGAGCTTCCCATGATGTAGGGATCGAGAAAGTTGCCAATCACGAACTGGACCGCAGTGAGTGCAAAAACGATGGACAGGATGGCGCCCAGATCCTCGAACTGGACAATGGCCATCACCATCGGCAGCAACACGCCGAGGGCCGACCCGATATAGGGAACGAAATTCAGTACTGCCGCGAGCAGCGCCCAGAAGACGGCGAATTCCAGACCGAAGAACCACATCACTCCCCAGCTCACGACCCCCAGCAGCAGGCTCAGGCTGGCCTTCAGCGCGAGATAGGAGCCGATTCTCCGGTTGATGTCGCCGATGACCTTGCGGATTCTCGCCACGCGGTCCGGAATGGCAGACAGATTGTTCAGCTTGGCAGAGAAGTAGCGCCGCTCGAAAAGCAAAAACGTTGCGTACAGCATCACGACCACGAAGCTCAGAACGACGGAAGATACTGAGGCCAGCATCGACCCGACGAAGCGTTGAATATTGATCTGGGCAAACAGGTCCTGGCGCAGGGTAGCCCAGGTGGGTTCGGTCTCGATGCGAAAGAAGATGGCCGCTCGCTGAATGGCGAGCAACAGCGACTCCTGATACTGTGGCGCCAGCGCGAGCGCCTTTTCCTTGTTGGCAATCACGAAGAAAGTGACCAGCAGGAAAAAGAATGCAATGGCCGCCACCGAGAGCGTGTATCTCAGCTGAAGTGGCAGGGCCTTTCCGATATATGGCAGTTTCCCCAGCCCATGCGTCACGCCGACAATCACATAAACGACCACGGCGCCAAAGACCGCCGGGATAAAAACGTCGCGCCCGATGTAGAGCACCCAGCCCGCAATCAGCACCAAAACGGTGCTGTACATGAGATTCCGGAATCTGGGCATTCTTCAATGTACCTTGGATCGGCCCCACCTCCGATTCTGAACGAGCGGCGCAGCGTTGCCGGTGACGCGGTTCGGCGGGGCCGCGTCGCCGCCTGTCACGGTGGCCGACGGTCGTGCCGCGGGTACCTGCCGCTCACCATCGCGGCGGCAGCGCGGCAGGCCGCAGGGCGCCCTCCAGCCGGGGCGCGCGCGGTCGCCGCATACAATAAAACGGTCGACCCGCAGCCGTCGCGGCAGGCGGCCGCGAGAGTTTGAATGGGCGCCGGCTGTCGATGATTTCCGCGCTATCCGGAGACTTTTTCAAATGGTTTCGAGGTCGGTCAAGGGGTTGAAGTGGAGCGCGTTGGTGCTCATCGTCGGCTTGCTGACGGTGTTGGGCGTACGCGCCTACGACTCGCAACGCGGCCCGCCGCTGGAGCTCTGGCATACCTTCGTGCCGCACGAACTCACGGCCAAGGAAGTCGATGTCTCCGACTGGGCCCGCTACCTCGCTGCCGAGGCGGCGAGCTTCGCCGAAGTTCGTGCCGAAGTGACCGACAAACTCGGCCCGGAGTCGCAGAACGCGGGCAATCGCTACTACGCGGGCAGCCCGATCTACCCGGCCCGCTTTGCCAAGGACTGGAACCGCTCTTACACCATGGACCCGGCTGCGGCCCCGGTGGGCGCGGTCGTCCTGCTGCACGGGCTCACCGATTCTCCCTACAGCCTGCGTCACATCGCGCAGCGCTACCGCGACGACGGTTACGTGGTGGTGGCGATCCGCTTGCCCGGCCACGGCACCGTGCCGAGCGGCCTGGCGGCGGTCGAGTGGGAGCAGTGGACAGCGGCCACGCGCCTCGCAGTGCGCGAGGCGCGGCGCCGCGCCGGGCCGTCGGCGCCGTTGCACCTGATCGGGTTCTCCAACGGCGGCGCGCTGGCGATGAAGTACGCGCTCGAAGCCCTGGGCGACAAGGCGCTGCCGCGGCCCGACCGGATCGTGCTGATCTCGCCGATGATCGGGATCACGAGCCTGGCCCGTTTTGCCGGCGTGTTCGGCTGGCCGGCCGTGTTCCCTGCCTTTGCCAAGGCCTCGTGGCTGGGGATCGTGCCCGAGTTCAACCCGTTCAAGTACAACTCGTTCCCGGTCAACGCCGCGCGCCAGTCGTCGCTGGTGGCGCGGGCGCTGCAGCAGCAGATCGCGCAATACGCGGGCGAGGGCCGGCTCACCGAACTGGCCCCGGTGCTGACGTTCCAGTCGGTGGTCGACTTCACCGTCAGCACGCGCGCCATCGTCAATTCGCTCTACGTCAACCTGCCCGCCAACGGCAGCGAGCTGGTGCTGTTCGATTTGAACCGCAACACCAAGTTCGGGCCGCTGCTGCGGGCCAGCACCGACACCGTGCTGGCGCGCCTGCTGCCCGACGCGCCGCGCACCTTTCGCACCACCGTCATCACCAACCTGAGCCCCGGCAACGCCGAAGTGGTCGAGCGCGTCACCGAGGCCGGCGCGACCGCCGAGACCACCCGGGCACTCGGCCTCGCGTGGCCGCGCGAAGTGTTCTCGCTGTCTCACCTGGCGCTGACGTTTCCGTTGAGCGATTCGCTCTACGGGCTCATGCCCGAATCGGAAGACGAGTTCGGCGTCAACCTCGGCTCGGTCGCCAGCCGGGGCGAACGCGGCACGCTGATCGTGAGCCTGGATTCGCTGTCGCGGATGTCGTCCAACCCCTTCTTCCCGTACCTCCTCGAGCGCGTCGAACAGGGCATCGGCAAGGACCCGCGGAGCGCGTCTACGGCGGCGTCTGGCGCCAAATGAAGGGGCTCGACTTCGGCGTCGCGTGACCCGGCGTCCGTCGCTGGCGGCGCCTCGAGCCGCGCCCGGCGCGAAGGTCGAACCGTTGTAGACTCCAACCCCCAAAATCCAGCGAAGCCGGCGCCGAATCTCCAGCGCCAGTGCTCGCGTCAATCGAAGTTGAGGACTCCATGCTCAAGACAATTCTGGCTGCAGCGATCGTCGCCTTCGCGGCGATCGGTGGCGTTGCCACCGCGCAGACCGGCTCTGCCACGTTGGGCAAGATCAAGGCCGCCAAGGCGATCAACGTGGCCTACTCGGCCGACTCGCTGCCGTTCTCGTTCAACGGCGCCAACAACGAACCGTCGGGCTATTCGATCGAGCTTTGCAAGCGCGCCATCGCACAGATCGGCCGTGCCGTCGGCGAGCCGAACCTGAAGGTCAACTGGATCGCCGGCTCGGTCACCGAGCGCTTGCAGATGGTGGCCTCGGGCCGGGCCGAACTGGAGTGCGCCAACACCACGCAAACCCAGTCGCGCCTGGCCAACGTCGACTTCTCGAACCTGATCTTCATCGACGGCGGCGGCCTGCTCGTCAAGTCGGGCTCGCCGATCAACCAGATCACCGACCTCGCCGGCAAGAAGGTCGCGGTGCTGCAGGGCACGACGACCGAGAAGCGGCTCGCCGACACGCTGCGCGTGCGCCTCGTCAACGCCACCGTGATGCAGGTCACCGACCCCGCCGCGGCCCTGGCGATGCTCGAAGCCGGCACCATCGACGCCTATGCCGGCGACAAGGTCAAGCTCGTCGGCCTGGCGGTTCAGGCCAAGGAGCCGGCCAAGCTCGCACTCGTCGCCGAAGACCTGTCGTTCGAGCCCTACGCGATGGCCATGCCGCGCAACGACTCGGCGTTTCGGCTTGAAGTCAACAAGGCGTTGACGCAGGTCTACATCGGTGGCGACATCGAGCAGGTCTATGCCCAGTGGCTCGGAAAGCTGGGCCGCCCGTCGTCGCTGCTGGCGGTGATGTTCCTGCTCAACTCGATCCCCGAGTGACGATTTGCCTTCGCAGTACTGGAGAATGAAAATGATCAATGTGTCGGGTTGGCGGCGTGTCGCCGCTGCGTGTGCCGCAGGTGTCGCGCTGTTGCTGGCCGGTTGCAATACGCCGCCGGCGTTCCAGGTGTCCGAGCCTTCAGGCGGCCGTGTCGGCACCGTCGAGTCGATCACGCAAGATGCGGTGCAGAACGTCAACAGCACGGCCGGTGCGATCGGCGGGGCGGTGATCGGCGGCCTGCTCGGCAACCAGATCGGCGGCGGCAGCGGCAAGACTGCGGCCACCATCATCGGCGCCGGTGGCGGCGCGTTCGTCGGCAACCAGGCCGCGCAGCGCAGCCAGACCTTCGTCTGGCGCATTGGCGTGCGCTATGAAGACGGCAGCATGGCCACGATCCAGCAGACCACGGCGCCGAACTTGCGCATCGGCGACCGCGTGCGCGTCACGTCCAACGGCATCCAGTTGCTCTAGCCGGCAACCGGGCCGCTTGCGGCCCTGCCCGCTCAGCAGCATCCGAAGCCTGGCTTCAGCGCGTGAACCGGCGCCAATTTCTGGGGGCAGGCGGCGCTGCCGGCGGCGGCCTGCTGCTGTCGGGCTGCGACTTCTCGTTCAGCGACGGCGTGTTCAACGCCTGCCTGGCCGAACTGCCTGCCGCATTGCGCGAGCATCCGGTCGTCCAGGCCGCCTGGCGCGGGCTCGCCCCGGCCAAGGTCTGGGACACGCACTGCCATGTCTTCGGCAATGGCGACTCGGGCAGCGGCCTCTGGTTCAACCCCGTGTTGGACCAGTTCTGGCGGCCAAGGCAGTACCTGCAGCGTGAGTTCTACGTCAACGCTTCATGCGTCGACATGACCCCGGGCGAGGCCGACAAGAGCTTCGTCACCCGCTTGCTGGCCCAGTGCCGCGGCATGGCGCCCGGCTTCCATGCGCTGCTGTTTGCGTTCGACTGGGCCCGTGACGCCGCCGGCGCCCCGCTGCAGGAACGCTCCACGTTCTACGTCCCCGACGACTACGTCGCAGGCCTGGCGCAACGCCACCCCGCGCACTTGCAGTGGGCGGCGTCGATCCACCCCTACGACCCGCGCGCGCTCGACCGGCTCGACGCTGCGGCGGCGCGCGGTGCGCGGGCCGTCAAGTGGCTGCCGTCGGCGCAGAACATCGACCCGGCGGACCCGCGCTGCGACCGCTTCTTCGCCAAGCTGGCGGCGCTGCGCATCCCGCTCATCACCCACGCCGGCGACGAGCGTGCGGTGCACGGCTTCGGCGAACACCTGGGCAACCCGCTGCGCCTGCGGCGACCGCTCGATGCCGGGGTGCGGGTGGTGGTCGCGCACTGCGCGTCGCTCGGTGACGGCCACATCGACTCGCAGGGCGGGTCGACGCAGCCGAACTTCGACCTGTTCGCCAAACTGATGGACGAACCGCAGTACCGCAAGACCCTTTTCGGCGACATCGCCGCCATCACCCAGGGCAACCGCATGAGCGTGATCGGCACGCTGCTCGCGCGGCCCGAATGGCACGACCGGCTGCTGAACGGCTCCGACTATCCGCTGCCCGGCGTGGTGCCCCTGATCGTGTTGAGGGCGCTGGTCGAACGCCAGTGGCTGGACCCGGCGGCCGTGGAGCCACTGCGCAAGCTGCGCGAGATCAACGTGCTGCTGTTCGACTTCGTGCTCAAGCGCAGCCTGGCCGCCAACGGCAAGGGCTTTGCGCCGGCGGTGTTTGAAACGGCGCCGTTTTTCGCGCGTGCCGCCTGATTCGGAGACCCCGTGAAGACTGCCTTGCTCCTTGCCACCCTGCTCGTCACCGTGGCCGCGTGCATGCCGCGCAACGAGGCCGGCGTGCCCTCGACCCCGCCCGCGCCCGCGAAGGTGGCCGACCTGCACACGAGCCAGAACTCGCTCGACTGGGCCGGCGCGTACGAGGGCGTGCTGCCCTGCGCCGACTGCCCCGGCATCGAGACCCGGTTGACGCTCAACCGCGACGGCGGCTTCGAGCTCTCGTCCCTCTACATCGGTCGGCAGAAGGCGCCTTTGCTGGCGCGCGGGCAGTTCAGCTGGAGCGCGGCCGGCAACGCCGTCACGCTCGACGCAAAGGGCAGCGGGCAGCGGTTCGCCGTGGGCGAGGCCAGGCTTTCGTTGCTCAACCTCGATGGCTCGCCCGATGGGGCGCAGTCGCCGAACCGGGTGCTCAAGAAAGTGGTGACCCCCACTGCGGCGCCGGCCGGCGCCGCAGTGGCGCAAACGCTGGCCGCCCACCGCTGGACCGTCCAATCGGCGACCGACGGCCGGGGCCGGCGCATCGACGCCGCCTCGCCCGCGCCGGGCCGCGCGATCGTGTTCGGCTTCACCGAGGCCCGGCTCAATGTGCAGGGCGGCTGCAATCCGCTGCTGGGCAGCTACCGCATCGACGCCCAGGGCCAGTTGATCGTCGGCCGCCTGGCCTCGACGATGATGGCTTGCGAGGGGCCCGGCTTGCAGGCCGACGCGGCGGTGTCGGCGCTGCTCGCGCAGCCGCTGAAGCTCGACCTGACCCCGGGCGCGCAACCCGGCTTGCGCCTCGTCTCCGCCGCCAACGAAACCTGGCTCCTGAGCGGGCAGTTGACGCCCGAAGCCCGCTATGGCGCGCCGACATTGATCTTCCTCGAAGTCGCACCGCAGCCCGTTGCGTGCAACAAGCCGCCGCTCGGCAACACCACCTGCCCGCAGGTGCGCGAACGGCGCTTCGACGCGCAGGGCCTCGTGGTGCTGCCGCACGGCGAGTGGCGGCCGCTCTACGAACCGATCGAAGGCTTCACGCCCCGTGCCGGCGAACGCAACGTGCTGCGCATCAAGCGCTTCCTGCGCAGCGCGCCGCCGGCCGACGCTTCGACGAATGTGTACGTGCTCGACCTCGTGGTCGAGTCTGAAACCGTGGCGCGCTAGGCACGCCAGCGCGCGATGCGGCGCGGTCTCGGTTAGGCCGGCATTAACCGCCTGCACGGCCGCGGAACCCGCCGACGCGAAGCGTCTCTATCCAGCCGCTCCTCACTCCGGGCCTTCCCATGCTGCACCGCTTGCTGACCGTTCTCACCCTCGCTGGCGCGGCCTTCAGCGCCCAGGCCGCGGCCCCGTTGCAGCCGCTGCAATCGGTCGAAGGCATCACCGAATACCGGCTTGCCAACGGCCTGCAGGTGCTGCTGGTGCCCGACGACTCGAAGCCCACGACCACCGTCAACGTGACCTACCGTGTCGGCTCGCGGCACGAGAACTACGGCGAGACCGGCATGGCGCACCTGCTGGAGCACCTGCTGTTCAAGGGCTCGCCCAAGCACCCGACGGTGTGGGCCGAGTTCAGCAAGCGCGGCTTCCAGGCCAACGGCACGACGAGCTACGACCGCACCAACTACTTCGCGAGCTTCGCCGCCAACGACGAGAACCTGAAGTGGTACCTCGACTGGCAGGCCGACGCAATGGTCAACAGCTTCATCGCCCGCAAGGACCTGGACAGCGAGATGACGGTGGTGCGCAACGAGATGGAGCGCGGCGAAAACGACCCGCAGCGGATCCTGGTCCAGCGCGGCATGGCAAGCCAGTTCCAGTGGCACAACTACGGCAAGGCGACGATCGGCGCCCGCAGCGATGTCGAGAACGTCGACATCCCCCGCCTGCAGGCCTTCTACCGCAGCTACTACCAGCCCGACAACGCGACGCTGGTGGTCTCGGGCAAGTTCGACCCGGCGCAGGTGCTGGGCTGGGTGCAGGATTCGTTCGGCCGCATTCCCGCGCCCAAGCGCAAGTTGCCGACGCTTTACACGGTGGAGCCGGTGCAGGACGGCGAACGCAGCTACACCGTGCGCCGCAACGGCGGGGTGCCGATGCTGATGGCGGCCTACCGCGCGCCCGCTGGCGCAGCGGCCGACTTCGCAGCGGTCGATCTGTTGGCCGAAATCCTGAGCGACGAGCCTTCGGGGCGGCTCTACAAGCAACTCGTGCAGACCCAGCGTGCGGCCTCGGTGGGCGGCGGAACCTACAGCCTGGCCGATCCGGGGCTGATGCTGTTCCTGGCCGAACTGGCGCCAGGCCAGAACGTCGACGCCGCACGCGACACGCTGGTCTCGACGCTGGAATCGCTGGCCAAGCAACCGATCACGGCCGAGGAGCTCGAGCGCGCGAAGGCGAAGTGGCTGAACCAGTGGGATCGTCGCTTCAACAACCCCGAGGCGGTGGGCGTCGCGCTGTCCGAGGCCATCGGCCAGGGCGACTGGCGCCTCTACTTTCTCGAACGCGACCGGGTGCGCAAGCTGAAGCTGGATGAGGTCAACCGCGCCGCGGCGGCCTACCTGGTGCCCGCCAACCGGGTGCTCGGCACCTACCTGCCGACCGAGCAGCCGCTGCGCGCGCCGGCCTCTGAACGGGTCGATGTGGCCGCCGCGCTGAAGGGCTACAAGGGCGATCCGGCGGCCGCGCAGGCCGAAGCCTTCAACCCGACGCCGGCCAACATCGAGGCCCGCACCGAGCGCAGCGCGCTGGCCAGCGGCATGAAGGTGGCGCTGCTGCCCAAGGGCGCGCGTGGCAAGGCGGTGCAGGCAGTGCTGACGCTGCGCTTCGGCGACGAGAAGGCGCTGTTCGGTGCCGGCGACGTGCCCGAGTTCAGCGCCGCGCTGCTCGACCGTGGCACCGCAAAGCTCAGCCGCCAGCAGATTCAAGACCGCTTCGACGCACTGAACGCGCAAGTGCGGTTCGGCGGTAGCGACGGCCGCGCCACGGTCAACATCAAGACCACGCGCGACAACCTGCCGGCCGTGATCGCCCTGGTGGGCGAGGTGCTGCGCGAAGCGAGCTTTCCGGCCGATGCGCTGGAAGAGCTGCGCCAGCAGACGCTGACCGACATCGAGTCGCGGCGCCAGGAGCCCGGGCCGCTGGTCGACAACAAGGTCGACCGCCATGGCAACCCCTACCCGCGCGGCGACGTGCGCTACGCGGCCACGTTCGACGAAGCGGTGGCCGACGCCAAGGCCGTGACAGCCGAGCAGGTGCGCGCCTTCCACGCCCGCTTCTATGGCGCGGCCAATGCGCAGTTCGCCGCCAGCGGCGAGATGGATCCGGCGGCGGTGCGCAAGGCGCTCGACGCGGCCTTCGGCAACTGGAAATCTGCCACTGCCTATGCCCGCGTGCCGACGCCTCTGGTCAGCGTGCCGCCGGAGCGCTTCATGCTCCGCACGCCCGACAAGCAGAACGCGACGATGACGGTGCGCCTGGCCCTGCCGCTGACCGACAACGACGCCGACTACGCCGCCTTCACGCTGGCCAACCGCATCCTCGGGCAAGACGGCAGCTCGCGGCTGTGGAGCCGCGTCCGCGAGAAGGAAGGCCTGTCCTACAGCGTCGGCAGCAACGTCGCCTGGAGCAGCCACGAGCCGAATTCGGTGTGGGAGGCCGAAGCCACCTTCGCGCCGCAGAACCAGGCTCGGGTGGAAGCCGCCTTTCGCGAGGAAGTGGCCCGCGCGCTCAAAGACGGTTTCAGCCAGCGCGAACTCGACGAGACGCGCAAGGGCTTGCTCAGCGCGCGCAAGCTGGCGCGGGCGCAGGACACCGTGCTGGCCAGCGCGTTGAGCAACAACCTCTACCTCGACCGCAGCTTCGCGATCTCGCAGAAGGTCGACGATGCGATCAAGGCGGCCACGCTGGCCGACGTGAACGCGGCGCTGCGCAAGTACTTGAAGCCCGAGCAGTTCGTGTTCGGCTTCGGCGGCGACTTCAAGCCCTGAAGGGGCTCCGCCCGGCCACCGGCAAGGCGGCCTGCGGCGCCGTCTTGCGCGCCGTCTGGAGCGGCCTCTCGCGCGATGTCTTGCGCAACGTATTGCGCGGGGCGTCGGCCCGCCCTCGGCACGCCGCTAGACTTGAGCGCAACCTCAAGCCGCCGCACCGATGAACATCGAAATCGACGACCTCTCTCGCGCCCAGATTCACGCCCTGCTCAACGAGCACCTGCAAAGCATGCACGCGCTGGGGCCCCCCGAGAGCGTGCACGCGCTCGATCTTGCGGCGCTTCGCCGGCCCGACATCACCTTCTGGTCGGCCTGGGACGGGCCGCAACTGCTGGGCTGCGGCGCGCTCAAGGAACTCGACAAGCGGCACGGCGAGGTCAAGTCGATGCGAACGCCCACGGCGCTGCGCCGGCAAGGCGCGGGCCGAGCCATCCTCGCGCAAGTCATCGCCACCGCCAGGTCGCGACGCTATGAACGCCTGAGCCTCGAAACGGGCTCCGTGGACGCATTCCAGCCCGCGCAGAAGCTCTACCAGAGTTTCGGCTTCATCGGCTGCGGCCCCTTCGGCGACTACGCCGAAGACCCGAACAGTGTGTTCATGACATTGCGGCTGTGAGTGGCGCGTGCAAGGCTGGCCGGTGCATCGGCCGGGCCGGTTGCGGGCCGGCAGGTGCCTGGCCGCGCGGCTCGAACGTGGCCCTCTGTCGGCGTCGTCCTACAGGCGCCTGCGGGACCGTCCGGCTTCGTTTGACGCGCCGTCGGCACACGCTACGCTCCAGCGCAGGAGGCAGTCCCGACCATGAAATTGCCAGTGTCCTGGGTGGTGGTGTTGCTGGCGGTCTGCGGATGCGCCAGCGTGGCGCCGCCCACCGCTCCGCGGCCGGCCGCGGCAGTGCCGGCAGCAGCGTCCGCAGCGTCTGTGCCGGCCGATCGGCAGGCCGCATCGGCCGGCGCCTTGGCCAGGGAGCGGCAATGGTTGCAGTCCTGGTTCGAGGGCACGCCGGTGCGCATCGATCAGGCCGCTGACGGCGCGCTGACGGTGGAGGTGCCCCGGGACTTCTGCTTCGACCGCGGCCGCAGCAGCGTGAAGCCACCGCTGGCCGTTGTGCTCGACAAGCTGGCCGAAAGCCTGCGCCGCGTGCCGCAGGCTCGCTTGTCGCTGCTGGCCGCGCCAGGCGATGACGCGGGGGCCGCGTCGCTGGCGCTGGACCGCGCGGCGCAGGTGCACAAGCACCTGGTCTCCCGCGGCGTGCCTGCGGCGCGTCTGGCCCCACCGACGGCCTCTTCTGCGGCGGCGGTGCAGTTGCGCATGGCGGCGGCGCCGCTCTGAAGCGCACCCGGCGCATCCGAATCTTCTATCCTCGCGCCACCGCGTGTGGCTTCGTGCCCTGGCCTGCACGGTGGCCAACCCGCCTCCACCACCGCGCCCGACCATGATGCCTGCCTCGCATTCGCTGCCCCCCACGGCGCCCGCCACGGCGCCGCGCTCGCCGCGGCCGCAGCGCGTGTTCGTGCTTGGCGCCACCGGCACCATCGGCCGCGCGACCGTGCGCGCGCTGCTGCGGCGCGGCCACGAAGTGGTGTGCCTCGTGCGCCCGCGCGCAGGCGTGGGCGGCGCGCTCGCGCCCGACGACAGCGCGCGGCTGCTGGCCGGGGCCACGCTGCGGCTCGGTGACGCGGCCGACCCCGCGTCGCTGGCGCGTGACGGCTTTTGCGGCGAGCGCTTCGATGCGCTCGTGTCGTGCCTCGCGTCGCGCACCGGCGCGCCCAAGGACGCCTGGGCCATCGACCACCGGGCCCACGTGCACGCGCTGGCGGCGGCGCAGAACGCGGGCGTCGGCCACGCAGTACTGCTCTCCGCCATCTGCGTGCAAAAGCCCTTGCTCGCGTTCCAGCAGGCCAAGCTCGCGTTCGAACGGGTGCTCATCGAGTCTGGCCTCACCTACTCGATCGTGCGCCCGACGGCCTTCTTCAAGTCGCTCTCGGGGCAGGTCGATCGGGTCAAGCGCGGCAAGCCCTTCCTGGTGTTCGGCGACGGCACGCTGACGGCCTGCAAGCCCATCAGCGACGGCGATCTGGGCGACTACCTGGCCGGCTGCCTGGGCGACCCGAGCCGCCACAACCGCGTGCTGCCGATCGGCGGGCCGGGCCTTGCCATCACGCCGCGGCAACAGGGCGAGCACCTGTTCGCGCTGCTCGGCCGGCCGCCGCGTTTCAAGCACGTGCCTGTGGGGCTGCTCGACGCCATCATCGGTGTGCTCGGCAGCGCAGGGCGGGTGCTGCCGGCGCTCGCCGCCAAGGCCGAACTGGCGCGCATCGGCCGCTACTACGCCACCGAGTCGATGCTGGTGCTCGACCCGCAAACCGGCCGCTACGACGCGGCCGCCACGCCTTCGACCGGCACCGAAACCTTGTTCGATTTCTACGCCGGGCTGGTGAGCGGTGCCATCGCGCCGGAGCGCGGCGATCACGCCGTGTTCTGAGCGCCCACGGCCGCCGCTTCAACGACTCGCCCCTGCAGCTCGTCGAGCGTATCGGTCGCCGCGCGCCGGTCGTCCGCATCGCCGTCCGCCAACGCATGTGCACGCCGAGCAAGCCGGCGTCCAGATCGACGAAGCGGCCTGTCGGCGCGGGCGCGCCAGCCGTCGCTGCGCGAAGCGGGCCTCGCAGGCGCAGCCCGTTCGAGTACAGCCCAACCCCGAGCAGCCAACCTGACCGGAAGGTCGTCGCAACATGAGCGTTTGGCAATGTCGGCCCAAGGCCATGGACAAACGGCATCGCCAGCGCATAGAGTGAAGTGCTGAGAAGACCCTCCCATGCGCCTGCTGATCGTCGAAGATGACTCGAGGATGGTTTCCTTCGTCGCCAAGGGGCTGAAGGAGGCCGGCTGCGTCGTCGTGCATGCGCCCGACGGCGCGAGCGGGCTGCGCTTGGCGCTCGATGAGTCCTACGACGCCGCGATCGTCGACATCATGCTGCCCGGCATGGACGGGCTCGCGCTGATCGAGGAGCTGCGGCGCCGCCGGGTCCGCCTGCCGGTCATCATCCTGAGCGCCAAACGCAGCGTCGATGAGCGGGTGCAGGGGCTGCAGGCAGGCGGCGACGACTACCTCACCAAGCCGTTCGCATTTTCCGAACTGCTCGCGCGCGTCCAGGCCCTGGTCCGGCGCGCCAACAACACACCCGAGCCGACCGGCATCACGGTGGGCGACCTCTACATCGATCTGCTCGCGCGGGTGGTGACCCGCGCGAACAGGAAGATCGAGCTGCAGCCGCGCGAGTTCGGCGTGCTCGAATACCTGGCGCGCAACGCCGGCCGCGTGGTCTCCAAGACGATGATCATGGAGCGCGTGTGGGACTACAACTTCGACCCGCAGACCAACGTTGTCGAGTCGCGTATCTGCCGCCTGCGCGACAAGATCGACAAGGGCTTCGACACCGCGCTGATCCACACCGTGCGCGGCATGGGCTATGTACTTCGAGAAGCTGCCTAGCCCCGGCCAGTCGCTCGCGCTGCGGCTGACGATCTGGTACGCGGCGATCTTCGCGGCGTCTTCGGTGCTCGCCTTCGCGGTTGTCTATGCGCTGATCGCGAGTTTTGTCGCCGAGCGCACCGATGACGAACTGCGCCAGGACTTCGAAGAGTACGCGCTTCACTGGCGCGAGGAAGGCATCGACCGGGTCACGACAGTGATGAAGTTCGATACCCAGGGCAGCGATGCGCGCAAGTCCTACTTTCGCCTGTGGGCCGACGATGGCGGCGAGCTCGCGGTAACCGATCTTGCGGCCTGGCCCGAACTGGCGCGGCTCCCCAGGCCGGTGGCGCCGGGCGAGGGCGATGGACCGCGGTTCGACACGCGCGAGCTCGATTCGCGGCAAGCCCCGATGCGCAGGCTCGTGGGCAGCATCGCGCCGGGCGTCGCACTGGAACTCGGGCGATCGCTCGAGAGCGATGACGAATTCCAGCGCCAGATCCTGCGTGCCTTCCTGCTGAGCCTGGCCGGCGTGCTGCTGCTCGGTGGCCCGATCGGCTGGTTCATGGCCCGGCGCGCGCTGCACGGCGTCAAGGCAGTGACGCGCACCGCGAACGAGATTGCCGGCGGCACGCTCGACCGCCGGGTTCCGCTCGGCACGGCGGGCGACGAGCTCGACCAACTGGCACGCACCTTCAACGCGATGCTCGATCGAATCCAGTCGCTGATCCTGGGCATGCGAGACATGGCCGACAACCTCGCGCATGACCTGCGCAGCCCCCTCGGACGCATCCGCGCCTGCGCCGAGATGAGCCTCGTGAGCGGCGAAGCAAACGCCAGCCGCGAGCCGTGGGCGGTCAACACCATCGAGGAGTGCGATCGCCTGCTGGAGATGCTCAACACCACGCTCGACATTGCCGAGGCCAACTCCGGCGCCGCCAGGCTCAAGCTCGGCCGCGTCGACCTTGCCGAGATGGTGCTGACCGCGGCCGAGTTGTATCAGGCGGCGGCAGAAGACCGACAGATCGGCATCGCGACCAGCGTCCCCGCGCATTGCTGGATCGCCGGCGACCGGCAGCGGTTGCAACGCGTCGTCGCGAACCTGCTCGACAACGCGCTGAAGTACACGCCGCCGGGCGGCCAGGTCGGGATCGCGCTGCGCGAACAGGCGCAGTGCGTGCTGTTGACGATCGAAGACTCCGGCGTCGGCATCGCGGCCGACGATCTGGCGCGCATCTTCGAGCGCTTCTACCGCTGCGACTCGAGCCGTTCGCGACAGGGGATCGGCCTCGGGCTGAGCCTGGCGCTGGCCTTCGTGCGCGCCCACGGTGGCGACATCACGGTTGCCAGCAAGCCAGGCCAGGGCAGCACGTTCAGCGTCGCGCTGCCGCGGCCCGAGCTCGCTTTCGCAGCGCAAGGCGCGGGGGTTGCCGAGCGGTAATGTGCGGATCATCTTGGGCTCAGGTTGGCTGCCTAGTCTTGTTGTGTCCGGTCGAACCGGGCACTCGAGCCACCAGCAAACAGGAGAACGTCAATGAACAGCACTTCGTATCGATGGGCAGCCGCCATCGCGGCGACCGCCGCTTTCGTTTTGGCGGCGGCCGCGCCGCCCGCCCGGGCCGCCGACATCGATGAGTTCG
>JANOVJ010000394.1:0-1631 GCA_031417295.1 bacterium
AGCTGCAGCCGCCGCGCTCGAGCAGGTTGCCCCCTTCGAGCAGGCGCGAACGGCCTTCGCCTTCGAGCTTGCCACCAGGCTCGCGCTGCCACGCGTCGGTGATGAAACGCTGGCCATCGGCCGCCTCCATGCCGGCGACGATGCGGTCCTGCAGCCCCAGCAGGTAGTCTTTGACGGTGTTCGTGTTCATCCCTCGCTGCCCCTGTCGTCGAAACGGATCGGCGCGGCCAATGCCGGCCGCTTGCCCCTGCGGTGCCCGAGTTCGGCTTCGATCGCCTTCAGGTCGGCCTGCTTGTCGCCCCCGAGCATGATGAAGCGCTGCACCCCGGCTTCACGCTGACCGTAGTCAAGAAACACCAGGCCGACCGGCACCTGTGCCTGCAGCGCCACATGGTAGAAGCCCGAGCGCCAGCCGCTGGCGTGGCGCCGCGTGCCTTCGGGTGCCAGGGCGAGCCACAAGAATCGGCCTTGCGCACGGGCCTGGGTCAGTTCGCTCGCCATCTGGCCGACGATGCCGTTGCTGGCCCGGCGGTCCACCGGCACGCCGCCGAGCCAGCGCAGCCAGGCGCCGAAAAGTGGCACACGGAACAGGCTGTCCTTGCCCCAGAAGGTGAGCTGGATGCCGACTGCCCATTTCACCATCAGGCCGAGCGGGAAGTCCCAGTTCGAGGTGTGCGGGTACACGATCAATACACCCTGCTTTCCCGGCAGACCGTCGAAGCGCAGGCGCCAGCCGGCCAGGCGCAACAGTGCGCGCGCCACGCTGCTGCCGTGCAGCTGCACCGGGCGCTCAACGATGTCTTGCATGCAGGGTGTTTCGAATCAACGCTTGACCGCCCGGTGGCCGATGTCGCGCCGGAACAGCGCGCCGTCGAAACGGATACCGTTGAGCACCTCGTAGGCACGGTGCTGCGCCTGTTTGACGGAGTCGCCCAGCGCTGTCACGCACAGCACTCGCCCACCGGATGTGACCGCCGCGTCGGCACGCGGCTCGGTGCCGGCGTGGAACACCATCGCATCGGGTGCCTCGGCCGGCAGCCCGGCGATGGTGTCGCCCTTGCGCGGCGAAAGCGGGTAGCCGCTGGCGGCCATCACGACGCCGAGCGCGACACGGCGGTCCCACTCGAGCTCGACGCGGTCGAGCGTGCCGTCGGTTGCGTGCATCAGCACGTCGAACAGGTCGCTCTTCAGGCGCATCAGGATCGGCTGGGTTTCCGGGTCGCCGAGGCGACAGTTGAACTCCACGGTGCGCGGCTGGCCCTGCGCGTCGATCATCAAACCGGCGTATAGGAAACCGGTGAAGGTGATGCCGTCCTTCGCCATGCCGGCGATCGTGGGTAACACGATCTCGTGCATCGCACGCGCATGCACGTTGGGTGTGACGACCGGCGCCGGCGAGTACGCGCCCATGCCGCCGGTGTTCGGGCCTTCGTCGTTGTCGAGCAGGCGCTTGTGGTCCTGGCTCGTCGCCAGCGGCAGCACGTTCTTGCCGTCGCACAGCACGATGAAGCTCGCTTCTTCGCCTTCGAGAAACTGCTCGATCACGACGCGGGCCTGGCCATCGTTGTGCTGCACGCCGAGCTTGTTGTCGCTGCCGCCGATCATCCAGTCGATCGCTTCGTGGGCTTGCG
>JANOVJ010000395.1:0-2695 GCA_031417295.1 bacterium
GTCTGGCGCACGCTCTCGGTCGCCGTGAGGTGCAGCGTCTGGCCCTTGCTGCACAGGCGGCCGAAGTTCGCAGGGTGTTCCGGGTCGCCGCGCACGCCGGTGATCTGCACGCCTTCACTCTCGATCACCACGCCGCAGCCAACGCCGCAGTACGGGCAGGTGCTGCGTGTCTCCTTTCGCCCGAGGGCGAGGGACTCGGCAGCCACGAGCGGCGGCAACGGCATGATGCTCAGGCCGTGACCGCGTCGTCGCTGGCCAGGGTTTCGAGTTCCTTCGTGTCGAGGAACACCTGGCCCGACTCGACCTTGACGTTGAAGCGCACTGCACAACCTTCATCCGGCGCACGCGCGCAGCCGTCGTCGAGGCCGATGGTCCAGTTGTGCAGCGGGCAGGCTACGCTGTGGCCGAACACGATGCCCTGCGACAGCGGGCCGCCCTTGTGCGGGCAGCGGTCGAGCAGCGCGAAGACCTTGTCGTCGGCGGCGCGGAACACGGCCACGTCGGCGCCGGCCGAACGGCGGACGCAGCGCGAGCCGAGTTGCGGGATGTCTTCCACGCTGCAGACTGGTTTCCATTCGTTCATGGTTCTTCCCTGTTGATGCGACGCCTTTGCCGCTGCGCGCACGCAGACATCGGCACGAGCAAAGCCGCGCTCCGGTGCCCGGCTCCGTTCAGCCAATTCCTATTCACTCCGCCGGGCACCGGAGCACGGCTTTGCCGGGCGACGTAGTGCATTCGCGGTGGTCCAAGAAAGCCAACACCAGCCGGGAGCGGGGTCGCAGCCTACGTGAACAAGAATTGGCTGAACGCAGTCGGCGACCCCGCTTCCGGCTGCGGCGCATAGTGGCTTCAAACCGCCAGCAACTCAAACTGCCGCGCATCGACTCGAGCCTTGTCGAACTCGACCCAAGGATCAGGTTCGCCGTCGAGCGAGAACTGCAACCGTTCCCACAGCGCATTACGACCGGCCGCGTCTTCGAGCACCCGCTGCTTCGCGTAGTCGAGCCCAACGCGCGCGATGTAGTGCACCGTGCGCTCCAGGTACCAGCCCTCCTCGCGGTAGAGCTGGAGGAACGCGCCCGAATACTCCAGCACCTCGGCCGATGTCTTCAGCTTGCAGAAGAAATGCGCCACCTCCGTCTTGATGCCCCCGTTGCCACCGACATAAATCTCCCAGCCTGAATCGACCCCGATCACGCCCACATCCTTGATGCCCGACTCCGCGCAGTTGCGCGGGCAGCCCGAGACGGCGAGCTTGACCTTGTGCGGCGCGTACATGCGCCACAGCGCGCGCTCGAGGTCCTTGCCCATCTGCGTGCTGTCTTGGGTGCCGAAACGGCACCACTCCGAGCCGACGCAGGTCTTCACCGTGCGCAACGCTTTGGCGTAGGCGTGGCCGGAAGGCATGTCGAGCTCTTTCCACACCGCAGGCAAGTCCTGCTTCTTCACGCCGAGCAGGTCGATCCGCTGGCCGCCGGTGACCTTGACGGTGGGGATGGCGTACTTGTCGACCACGTCGGCAATGCGCCGCAACTCGCCCGAGTTCGTTTCGCCGCCCCACATCCGCGGGATCACCGAATAGGTGCCGTCTTTTTGGATGTTGGCGTGGCTGCGCTCGTTGATGTAGCGCGACTGCGGATCGTCCACCGCCTCCTTCGGCCACGTGCTTAGCAAGTAATAGTTGAGCGCGGGGCGACAGCTCGCGCAACCATCGGGCGTGCTCCAGCCGAGCGCGCGGCGAACCTCTTCGCTGCTGACGAGATGCTGCTCGCGGATCGCGTCGCGCGCTTCCTGGTGCGTCGCCTGGGTGCAACTGCACATCGCCTTCAACTTCGGCGTCGCGCTGTAGTCGCCACCGGCGGTGAACATCAGCAGTTGCTCGACGAGGCCGGTGCACGAGCCGCAGGAGCTGCTGGCTTTCGTGTGCTTGCGCACCTCTTCGAGCGTGAACAGGCCCTTGTCCTTGATCGTCTTGCAGATCGTGCCCTTGGTCACGCCGTTGCAGCCGCACACTTCGTCGGCATCGGCCATCGCCACGGCCTTGTGCTGGCCCTGGTGGCCGGTGTCGCCGATGTTCGATTCGCCGAACATCAGCCGGTCGCGGATGTCATGCACCTTGCGGCCTTCGCGGATCAGCTTGAAGTACCACGAGCCGTCCACGGTATCGCCGTAGAGGCAGGCGCCGATGAGCTGGTCGTCGCGGATGACCAACTTCTTGTAGACACCGGCGAAGGGGTCGCTCATCACGATCTCTTCGCAGCTCGCGTCCTCCGGTTTTCCCGATTTCGCGCCAGTGAAATTGCCAGCCGAGAACAAATCGATGCCAGTGACTTTCAGCTTGGTCGAGGTCTGGCTGCCGTTGTAGCGGCCGATGCCGAACTGAGCCAGGTGCGTCGCGCAGACCTTGCCCTGCTCGAACAGCGGCGCGACGAGGCCGTACACCGTTCCGCGGTGGTTGGCGCATTCGCCCACCGCATAGATGCGCGGGTCGGTCGTGGTTTGCAGCGTGTCGTTGACGACGATGCCGCGGTTGCAATGCAGGCGCATGCTTTCCGCAAGATCGGTGTTGGGGCGGATGCCGGCGGCCATCACCACCAGGTCGGCCGGAATCTCGGTGCCGTCCTTGAAGCGGACGCACATCACTCGCCCGTCCTTGTCGCCAATCAGCGCCTCGGTCTGCGCGCCGAGCATGAAC
>JANOVJ010000396.1:0-15140 GCA_031417295.1 bacterium
CGCCCCGCGGCGTCCCAGTGCGGGGCGTCGAACCAGGCTTCTCCGCGCAGCGATGCGGCGACCATGGCCAGCGCGTCGAGGCCCCAGAACTGGCGGCCGTCGAGCTCGACCGTCGGCACGCCGAACAGGCCGCGCGCCGCCGCCTGCGCGGTGGCTTCCTTGAGCGCCTGCTTGATCTCGTCGCCTTCAGGATCGCGCAGCGGGTTCAGCGTGTCACGCAGGGTTTGCAGCCGTGCCGGGTCGTTCGCGTCGGCGCCGCCGTGCCACACATGGTGGAACAGGCGCTCGCAGACGCGGCGATTCGGCGTGCCGCCGGCCGGAGCGCAGGCCACGGCCAGGCGCAGCAGCGCCAGCGGGTTGAACGGGTGCTGCGCCGGTACGTCGAGTTGCACGCCGTCGCGGTGCGCGAGCCAGGCGACCTGGCGGAACGTCCAGGCCCGCTTCGGCTCGATCTCGGCCGGCCCCTTGTTGCCCCAGTGCTGGAGCAGGCCGGCGAACAGCAGCGGCCGGTAGCTGACCTCGACCGACAAGCCCTCCAGCGCCTGCGGCAGCCGCTCGAACGCGAGATAGGCGTAGGGCGAGATCACATCGAAGTGAAAATCGAGGTGCTTCATGGCGGCGCTTCGCTGGGCGTGGCGTCGGCGCGCAGCGCCCGTCGCCGCAAGCGCAACGCTTCACGCACGGCGCGCTTTTGCGCGTCGTCGATCGCCGACCAGGCGGCAATCTCGTCGAGCGTGCGGTAGCAGCCCTCGCACAAGCCGGTGCGTGGGTCGATCCGGCAAACGCTGTTGCAGGGGCTTGCGACAACTGCCTTGGGTTCGCTCACGGCGTCACGTCCTCGACCGGCGCGCCGGTCAGCTCGACAAGCTGCTGCGGCGTGAGCTTGAACACGCCGTTCGGGTGGCCGGCCGCGGCCCAGATGAAATCGAAGCGGAACAGCTCGCGGTCGATCAGGACGACCGGCGCATCGAAGTGGCCCACCGGCGACACGCCGCCGATGGTGAACGAGGTGCTGGCCTTCACGAACGCCGCATCGGCGCGGCCCAGCGGCCCCACACGCGCGGCGACCTTGGCCTCGTCGACCCGCCGGTCGCCCGAGGTGACAACGAGCACGGCGGCATCGTCGCTGCGGCGTCGGAACACGATGCTCTTGGCGATCTGCCCGACCGTGACGCCGAGTGCGTCGGCCGCTTCTTGTGCGGTGCGCGCGGCGACATCGAGGAACAGCGGCGGATGCGGATGCGACCGCGCGGCCAGCGCCTCGGCAACGCGACGAAAGCCTTCCGGCCGCTCCAGCGTTTCGCTCGTCATGCCATCGCCGCCGCGCGCTTCGCCAGCAGTGCATTGCCCGCGCGCGACACCGGCTTCCTGCCGAGCACATCCGAGATGTACTTCGCAGCGTCGATCAACGCATCGAGGTCGATGCCGGTTTCGATGCCCAGCCCGCGCAGCATGAACAGCACGTCTTCCGTCGCGACATTGCCGGTCGCGCCTTTTGCATACGGGCAGCCGCCGAGGCCGGCGATGCTGGCGTCGAAGCTGTGAATGCCGAGTTCGAGGCAGGCGTAGATGTTGGCCAGCGACTGGCCGTAGGTGTCGTGAAAATGGCCGCTGACTTCGGCCACCGGATAGTGTTTCAACGCCCGCTCCAGCGCCGCCCGCACCCGCCGCGGTGTGCCGACGCCGATGGTGTCGGCAACGCCGCAGTGATCGACGCCGATCGCCTTCATCAGCACCACGACGCGCTCGACTTCATCGGGGCTGACTTCGCCTTGATAAGGGCAGCCGAGCGCACATGAGATCGCGGCGCGGACCTTGATACCGTGTTCGTGCGCGGCGGCTACGACCGGCCGAAAGCGCTCGATGCTCTCTTCGATGCCGCAGTTGATGTTGCGCTGGCTGAAGGCCTCGCTCGCCGCGCCGAAGACGACGATCTCGTCGGGCTTCGAGGGCAGCGCCGCTTCGAGCCCCTTCAGGTTCGGCGTCAGCACCGAATAGCGCACGCCGCGCTGGCGCGCGATACCGGCCATCACCTCGGCGTTGTCGGCCATCTGCGGCACCCACTTCGGGCTGACGAAGCTCGTCACCTCGATCTCGCGCAGTCCGGCCGCTTGCAGCCGGTGCACGAGTTCGACCTTGACCGCGCTCGGGACAGGTTGGGCCTCGTTCTGCAGCCCGTCGCGGGGGCCGACTTCAACCAGCGTGACTCGCGTCGGCAGCATCGCTGTGTCCCTTTTGTTCAAGCGGCCACGAGGCGCAGCAACTCGCCGCCTTCGTTCACTTGGTCGCCGGCCGCGTAGAGCAACTCTTGCACCGTGCCGTCGCGCGGCGCAGTGATGGTGTGCTCCATTTTCATCGCTTCCATCACCGCCAGCGGCTGGCCGAGTTTGACCACGTCGCCCACCTTGGCAAGGAAGGCAACCACCTTGCCCGGCATCGGCGCCGTGAGCCGCCCGCCTTCGGCCGCGCCTTCGCCGGCGTGGGCAATCAGGTCCACCTCGTGCGCCACGCCGGAGCCTTCGGGCGCGAACACGCTGACCTGTTCGCCATGGACATAAACCGCGAGCGACCAGCGCCGGCCATCGACGGTGACTTCGTGGCCGTCGGCGCCACGCGGGATGGTGGCGAACGGCCAGCGCTCGCTGCCGAGCACGAGGCAGAGCGCGCCGCTGTGCAGGCGCTCGAGCGTCACGGCGTGGTGCGTGCCTTGGACTTCGATATCGAACCGGCGCGCCGACACGCCATGCAGCCGCCAGCCATCGGCCCGCGACCAAGGATCTGCTGTCTCCCGCGTGCGTTCAAGCGCCAGGGCATGCGCGACGACCCCGCCGACGATGCACTGCAACGGCAGCGGCGGTGCCTCGAACAGCGCCGGGCGCTCGCGCTCGATCAGCGCCGTGTCCAGGTCGGCCGTCGCAAACGCGCGCGACCCGACTACCCGGCGCAGAAACGCCACATTGGTATGCAGCCCGACGATGTGCGTCTGCGCCAGCGCCGCGTCCAGCCGCGCCAGCGCCTGCGCGCGGTCGGCGCCCCAGACGATGAGCTTGGCGATCATCGAGTCGTAGTGCGGCGAGATCGCGTCGCCTTCGCCGAAGCCCGAGTCGATGCGCACGGCGGCCGGGTCGTGGAAGGGCTCGGCATCGGCGTTGCGGCGGAACGCGACGTGCGCCGGCCAGCGTGCAACAGCCAGCCCGCCGATCGCGGGCATGAAGTTCGCATCCGGGTTCTCGGCGCAGAGGCGCGCCTCGATCGCGTGGCCGCGGATCTTCAGTTCGTCCTGCCGCAGCGGCAGGGGCTCGCCACCGGCCACACGCAATTGCCACTCGACCAGGTCGATGCCGGTGATCGCCTCCGTCACCGGGTGTTCGACTTGCAGCCGCGTGTTCATCTCCATGAAGTGGAAGCGCAGGTCGCTGCCGTCGGCCGAGCCGTCGTCGGCGATTCGTTCGATCGGCTCGGCGATGAACTCGACCGTGCCCGCGCCGACGTAGCCGACGGCCTTCGCCGCAGCCACCGCTGCGGCGCCCATCTCGGCCCGGCGCGCCGCGCTGATGCCGGGCGCGGGCGCTTCTTCCAGCACCTTCTGGTGGCGGCGCTGCACCGAGCAGTCACGCTCGAACAGGTAGACGCAATCGCCCTGCGTGTCGGCGAAGACCTGGATCTCGATGTGCCGCGGCCGCGTGACATAGCGTTCGATCAGCACATGCTGGTCGCCGAAGCTGGCCTGCGCCTCGCGCTGGCAAGACGCGAGCGCGGCCTCGAACTCGGCGCTCTGCTCGACGCGGCGCATGCCCTTGCCGCCACCTCCTGCGCTGGCCTTGATGAGCACCGGGTAGCCAATCGCGTCGGCCTGCTCGCGCAGGAACGCAGCCTCCTGCCGCTCGCCGTGGTAGCCAGGCACCAGCGGCACGCCGGCCTTGCCCATCAATGCCTTGGCAGCCGACTTGCTGCCCATCGCCGCGATGGCCGAGGCCGGCGGGCCGATGAAGACGATGCCGGCTTCGGCGCAGGCGCGGGCGAAGCCTTCGTTCTCGCTCAGGAAGCCGTAGCCGGGGTGCACCGCCTGCGCACCGGTGGCTTGCGCCGCGGCGAGGATGCGGTCGGCGCGCAGGTAGCTGTCTTTCGGCGACGCGCCACCGATGGCGACGGCTTCGTCGCAGGCCAGCACGTGGCGCGCATTCGCGTCGGCCTCGGAGTAAACGGCGACGGTGCGCACACCAAGGCGCCGCGCCGTGGCCGCAATACGGCAGGCGATCTCGCCCCGGTTGGCGATCAGTATTTTCGTGAACATGGCGTCTCCGGGGCTCAATCGCCTGCGCACGCGGCGCGTGCCAGGCAATGTGACTTCGTCGCAACCGCCGCTGCGCTGCGGTTGTCGCCCCGATTGGCAATCAGACTCTTCGTGAACATTCGCTGGCCTCCCCAGTTTCCCGCTCGATCATCGTCGTCATGCCGCGCCGGCACTCGGCTGCCCCGAGCCTGACACACGCCGCAGCAACTGGCGCAGGAAGCGCCCCAGCACCCACAGCGTCGCCAGCATCGCCACCAGCATCAGTGCGAGCAGCGGCAGGAACAACAAAGGGTGCGTCCAGGCCAGCCACAGCGCGGCCGGCACTGTGGCGTCGCCGAGCAGCGACAGGCCGATGTTGGAAAAGGGTTCGGGTGAGGTGTTCACCGCGGCGCGCGTGGTCGCCTTGGCCAGGTGGCTGGTGGCGGCCAGCGTGCCGCCCAGCAACGCCGCCACCGTGGCGGCGGTGGCCTGGTCGGCACCGAACACGCCGGCCGCCAGCGCCGCGCCGGCTGGAATGCGCAGCGCGGTGTGCAGCAGGTCCCACACCGTGTCGACCCCGGGAATCTTGTCGGCGAAGAACTCGGCAAAGAGCATCACGCCGCTGGCGCCGAGCATCAGCGGGTGTTGGAGCAGCAGCAGACCTTGCGGCAGATCGACCCAGCCCAGCCGCCCGGCGAGGCCGACCAGGAACAGCACCGCGTAGAGCCGCAGGCCGCTTGCCCAGCCGAGCGCGGCTGCGATGGCAACGAGTTGGGGCGTGTCGAACTCGGGCATGGCTGGGCTATCGGCGTTCGATCAGCGTCAGGCGCAGCGCCAGGCCGATGAAGAGCACGCCCGTGGCGCGGTTCAGCCACAGCGCAAACGCGGGCCGGCGCAGCAGGCGCGCGCCCAGCGTGCCGGCAGTCATGCCGAGCAGCACATAGGCCAGTGCGGTGATCGTGGCGAAGGCCAGGCCCATCAGCAGCATCTGCGCACCGACGCTGCCCAGCCGCGGATCGGCGAACTGCGGCAGGAAAGCCATGAAGAAGAGCATCACCTTCGGGTTGAGCGCGTTCGTCAGCACGCCCTGCAGCATGCGGCGCCGACTGCTGGCCGGCAAGGCCGCGCCGGATGAATCATCCGCTGGCCGCAGCGCTCCGCGGTCGCGCAGCGCCTGCACCCCCAGCCAAAGCAGATAGCCCACGCCGACGATCTTGATCAGGCTGAACAGCGCCTCGGACGCAGCGACGAGCGCCGACACACCGAGCACCGCCCACAGCGTGTGCGTGAGGCAGCCGATGCCGACGCCGAGCGCATACGACACGGCCTCGCGCCGGCCGCGGGCCATGCCGATGGCGAGCGTGTTCAGGCTGTCGGGGCCGGGCGTGGCGATCACCACGCAGGCCGCGAGCAAGAAGGTGGCGAAGAGTTCGGGGTTCAGCGTCGGCATCATTGGGTCTCTGTCGTAGCCAGCCAGGCGGGCGGGCGCTTGCCGAGGAACGACTGCACGCCTTCACGGCCTTCGGCGCTGGCGCGGATGTCGGCTATGCGTCGTGCCGTGTCGGCGCGCAGCACGTCGGTGAGCGGCGCGCCGGCCACGTCGAGCACGAGTTGCTTGCAGGCGCGCACAGCCTGCGGGCCGTTGGCCACGAGGGCGGCGACGATCGCGTCCACCGTCGCGTCGAGCGCGTCGGAATCAACCGCTTCGTGGACGAGGCCGATGCGGTACGCCTCCTGCGCGCTGAAGCGCTCGGCCGTCGTGAAATAGCGCCGCGCCGCGCTTTCGCCCATCGCGCGGATCACGTACGGGCTGATCGTGGCCGGGAGCAAACCAAGCTTCGCCTCGCTCAAGCAGAACGTCACGCCGCTTGCCGCGATGCGGATGTCGCACACCGCCGCCAGGCCCACGCCACCGGCATAGCAGTCGCCGTGGATACGCGCGACCACCGGCACCGGGCAACTGTGGACCCGCCACAGCATGTCGGCCAGCGCCTGCGCGTCGGCGCGGTTCTCGTCCCAGGTGTAGCCGGCCATCGCGCGCATCCACGACAGGTCGGCGCCGGCACAGAAGGCCTTGCCGTGACCCCCGAGCACGATCGCGCGCAGGTTCGCGTCTTGCGCGAATTCGGTGAAGGCGCGCGTCAGTTCGGCGATCACGCTGTCGTTGAAGGCGTTGCGCACCTCGGGGCGGTTGAGCCAGACGCGGGCAACGTGCGGCGTCGGGCGCTGGATGTCGAGGGTCGGTGTCGTTGTCATGCCGTCCTGCTTTCTGCCTGGAGCATCCCCACCAGGTCGAGTTCGGGGCAAGGGTGACCCATCGACGTGATGGCGGCCGTGATCTGGCCGCGATGGTGCGTGCCGTGGTTGAACACATGGGCCAGCGTGGCGGCGAAGGGCAGCGACATCGCGATGCCCTGGGTCGTGGTGTAGTTCAGCGTCCCGTCGAAGCGGACCTCTTCCCAAGACTCGATCAGTGGTTGCCAGCGGGCGGCACCTTCGAGCAGCCGCTCGCGCAACTTTGTGCGGTCGGGTTCGAGCTCGTTGTCGAGCTGCGCCTTCGGTGAAACACCTTCGGCAAAGCGGCGGAACCACAGCGTGTGCTCGCCCACCAGCAGGTGGTTCAGCGTGCCATGGATACTCTTGAAGAACAGGCCCACATCGCGCCGGTAGTCGGCTTCGGCCAGTGCGTTCACGTGCTCGTAGAGCTTGCGCGTCGCCCACAGGTTGTAGCGGGCCAGCGTGGCGAAGTGTCGATGCGGGTTCATGGCCTCAGTAGCGCTTCGCCGCTTCGTCGAGCATCACCTCGGTTGCGCCGCCACCGATGGCGAGCACGCGGGCGTCGCGCCAGAGGCGCTCGATTGCGGTGTCGCGCATGTAGCCCATGCCGCCGTGGAACTGCTGGCAGGTCTGCACCACTTCGTTGACGAGTTCGCCGGTCAGGGCCTTGAGCATCGACACATCCTGCACCACCGAACCCGGGTCAGGGCGCTGTGTGACGAGCCAGGCGCAGTGGTAGAGGTACTGCCGCGCGGCGCGCGTCTTTGCGTCGAGCATCGCCAGCCGATGGCGGATGGCCTGTTTGTCCCACAGCGGCGCGCCGAAGGCCCGGCGGTCGCGCACATAGGCCAGCGTGAGCGCCAGCGCCTGCGTCGCATGGCCGACCGCCATCGCCGCCAGCGCGATGCGTTCGGTCTGGAAGTTTTTCATGATCGAGCGAAAGCCCTCGTTCTCTTCGCCCAGCAGGTTCTCGGCCGGAATGCGACAGCGGTCGAACACCAGCTCGGCGGTGTCGGACGAGAGCCAGCCACTCTTGTTCAGCGAGCGCCCGACCGTGAAGCCCGGCGTGCCCTTCTCGACAATGAACATCGAGATGCCGGTGCGCGAGGCCGACGTGCGCGCGGCGATGAAATACAGGTCGGCGTGCACGCCGTTGGTGATGAACATCTTCGTGCCGTCGAGCAGCCACGACGCATCCGCCGCCTCGCCGTCGCGCACGGCGCGGGTGCGGATGCCGGCCACGTCGGAGCCCGCGCCCGGCTCGGTGATGCCGACCGCCGTGATGCACTCGCCCCGAATCACGCCCGGCATGTATTTCGCCTTCTGCGCCGCGCTGCCACCGTGGTGCAGGTGCGGGCTGGCCATGTCGGTGTGGACGAGCACGGTGATGATGAAGCCGCCGAAGGTGGACTGCGACAGGGCTTCGGCGAAGACGAGGTTGGTCAGCGCGTCGGCTTCGGCGCCACCGTGCTCGCTGCCGTACATCAGCCCGAGCAACCCGGCGCCGCCGAGCTTGCGCAGCACCTCGCGCGGCGTGAAGCCGGCCTCCTCCCACGCCAGCGCATGCGGCTCGACCTCCCGCGCGATGAAGCGCGCCACCTGTTCGCGCAGCAACTCGTGCTCGGGCCTGAGGTAGATCGAGTCCATGCTCAATGGCACCCCCTACGCGCTGCGCGCGGTCCCCCCAAGGGGGAGCATTCGCGCTTGGGGCGGCCCGGCACGCTCATTGGCGCCAGCCGCGCAGGCCGCGCAGTTCCTCGAAGGCTTCGAAATCGCGGTCGCGGTGCAGCAGCGCGTAGTCGCGCTCGATGCAGAAGGCTGCCACCAGCACGTCGATGCTGCTGCGCGGCGTGACGCCCGCGGCGCGCAGGCTGCGAAAGTGCTGCGCGGCGATCAGCGCCAGTTCCTCGCCCCCCGCCTCTTCGACGTCCAACGACTCGAACAGCAGGCGCGCCTGACGGAAGTCGCGTTCGTGGCGAAAGCCACGCAGCACCTCGAACATCACCAAGTCGGGCACGACGAGACGCAGTTCGCCCTCGTCGAGCAACTTGCGCAGCACCGCGCGCGCCGGGTTCGGCGTGCCGTTGAAGTAGTCGATCCAGACGCTGGAATCAACGACGAGCACGGCCGCGCCCCTTGGCCGGTTCGTGAGCGACAAGGACGTGCGCTGAGTTCGAGTTGCCGGTCGTGACGGCGGGGCTTGTCTCGTCGTCGCCGTCCCAGCGCAGCTTGCCTTCCCACTTGAGGATTTCGCGGTACGCGGCCTGGCGGGCGAGCAACTTCAAGCCGGCCTCGACGGCGTCTTTCTTGGTCTTGTACGGCCCGGCCTTCATGGCCTGGCTCATCAAGGCTTCGTCTATCACGATGTTGGTGCGCATGATGTGTATGAAGTAGCTACTTTGAGTACATTCTACATCACATCCGGAAGACACCGAACTTTGCGTCGGGGATAGGCGCGTTCAGGCTGGCGCTGACGGCCAGTGCCAGCACGCGGCGCGTGTCGGCGGGGTCGATCACGCCGTCGTCCCAGAGTCGGGCGCTGGCGTAGTACGGGTGCGCCTGGTGCTCGAACTGGTCGAGGATGGGCTGCTTGAACGCCGCTTCCTCGTCGGCCGACCACGAGCCGCCCTTGGCCTCGATGCCGTCGCGGCGCACGGTTGCGAGCACGCTCGCGGCTTGCTCGCCGCCCATCACACTGATGCGCGCGTTGGGCCACATCCACAGGAAGCGTGGGCTGTAGGCGCGGCCGCACATGCCGTAGTTGCCCGCGCCGAAGCTGCCGCCGATGATGACGGTGAACTTCGGCACGTTGACGGTGGACACGGCCGTCACCATCTTCGCGCCGTGCTTGGCGATACCTTCGGCCTCGTACTTGCGGCCGACCATGAAGCCGGTGATGTTCTGCAAAAACACGAGCGGGATCTTGCGCTGGCCGCACAGCTCGATGAAGTGGGCCCCCTTCATCGCCGACTCGGAAAACAGCACGCCGTTGTTGGCGACGATGCCCACCGGCATGCCCTCAATATGCGCGAAGCCGGTCACGAGAGTGGCGCCGTAGCGCGCCTTGAACTCGTCGAACTCGGAAGCGTCGACGATGCGGGCGACGATCTCGCGCACGTCAAAGGGCTTCCTCGTGTCGGTCGGGATCACGCCGTGCAACTCGTTCGCGTCGAACAGCGGCGGGCGCGGCGGCTGGCACAGCATGTCGGGGTTCTTGCGCCAGTTCAGATTTGCCACCGAAGCCCGCGCGATCGCCAGCGCGTGCATGTCGTTGTTGGCCAAGTGGTCGGCCACGCCCGAGAGCCGCGTGTGCACGTCGCCGCCGCCCAGGTCTTCGGCGCTGACGATCTCGCCGATGGCGGCCTTCACCAGCGGCGGCCCGGCGAGGAAGATCGTGCCCTGGTTCTTGACGATGATCGACTCGTCGCTCATCGCCGGCATGTAGGCGCCGCCCGCGGTGCACGAGCCCATCACCACGGCGATCTGCGGAATGCCCTGAGCGCTCATCTGCGCCTGGTTGTAGAAGATGCGGCCGAAGTGGTCGCGGTCGGGGAACACCTCGTCCTGGTTCGGCAGGTTGGCGCCGCCGCTGTCCACCAGGTAGATGCAGGGCAGGCGGTTCTGCAGCGCCACCTCCTGCGCCCGCAGGTGCTTCTTCACCGTCATCGGGTAGTAGGTGCCGCCCTTGACGGTGGCGTCGTTGCAGACGATCAGGCAATCGACACCGGAGACGCGGCCGATGCCGGCGATCAGCCCGGCCCCCGGCGCGGCATCCACGCCGGCCTTGTCGGTGTACATCCGCAGCGCGGCGAGCGGCGCGAGTTCGAGGAACGGCGTGCCGGGGTCGAGCAGCATCTCGACCCGGTCCCGCGGCAGCAGCTTGCCGCGCGCCAGGTGCTTGGCGCGCGGCGCGTCGCCGCCGCCGAGGGCGATCTGGGCCAGCTTTGCGTTCAGGTCATCGACCAGCCCGCGCATCGCGGCCGCGTTGGCCTTGAAGTCGTCGGAGCGGGTTGCAAGCTGGGTGGCGAGAACGGGCATGGAGTCTCCGGTCGGTTTCTTGTCGGTCAGGCGGTACGGGCTTCGGCGAGCCCGAGTTCGGCCATCATCTGTTCGCGCATCACGAACTTCTGCGCCTTGCCGGTGATCGTCATCGGCATCTCGGCCACGAATCGAATGTAGCGCGGCACCTTGTAGTGCGCGATCTGGTCACGGCAGAAGTCGCGGATCTCCTCGGCCGTGGCTTCTTGCCCAGGCTTGAGCACGATCCAGGCGCAGACCTCCTCGCCGTACTTCGCATCGGGCACGCCGAACACCTGCACCGACTGCAGCTTCGGGTGGCGGAACAGGAACTCCTCGACTTCGCGCGGGTAGACGTTCTCGCCGCCGCGGATCAGCATGTCCTTGGCCCGGCCGACGATGTTGCAGAAGCCCTCGGCGTCGATCGTCGCCAGGTCGCCGCTGTGCATCCAGCCGTCCTTCACCACCTCGGCGGTGCGCCGCTCGTCGCCCCAGTAGCCGCACATCACCGAGTAGCCACGAACGCAGAACTCGCCGGTCTCGCCCACCGCCACGGTGTTGCCGGCGGCGTCCACCACCTTGGCTTCGAGCCGCGGCTGGATCCGCCCGACGGTCGAGACGCGCCGCGCCAGCGGGTCGGAGGTCGAGCTCTGGAACGAGACCGGGCTGGTCTCCGTCATGCCGTAGGCGATCGTCACTTCGCGCATGTGCATCTGGGCGACCACACGCTTCATCGTCTCGATCGGGCACGGCGAGCCGGCCATGATGCCGGTGCGCAGCGAACTCAGGTCGTAGCGCGCGAAGTCCGGGTGGTCGAGCTCGGCGATGAACATCGTCGGCACGCCGTGCAGCGCGGTGCAGCGTTCCTCGGCCACTGCACCGAGCGTGGCCTCAGCGTCGAACGCCTCGCCGGGGAAGACCATCGCCGCGCCCGTCGCGACGCAGGCCAGCACCGCCAGCACCATGCCGAAACAGTGGTACAGCGGGACCGGGATGCACAGCGAATCGGCCTCGGAAAACCGCATCGCCTGGGCGATGAAGCGTGCGTTGTTGACCACGTTGTGGTGCGTCAGCGTCGCGCCCTTGGGGTTGCCGGTCGTGCCGCTGGTGAACTGGATGTTGATCGGGTCGTGGCAGTCGAGCGCCGGCACGTCGTCAAGCGTGCCGGCCGCCAGCGCTGCGCGGCCCTGCGCCACCACGTCGTCGAAGTTGAACATGCTGGGCGAGCGCCCGCCGCCCATGCGGATCACGATCTCGAGCGCTGGCAGCCGCGACGCGCGCAAGGCACCAGGCGCGCAAGCGGCAAGCTCGGGCGCCAGCGTGGCGAGCATCGCCAGGTAGTCCGAGCTTTTCAGCCGTTCGGCGGTGACGATCGCCCGGCAGCCGGCGATGTTGAGCGCGTAGTCGAGTTCGGCCAGCCGGTAAGCGGGGTTGATATTGACCAGGATCACGCCGAGGCGCGCCGTCGCGAACTGGGTGAGCAGCCACTCGACGCGGTTCGGCGCCCAGATGCCAAACCGATCTCCCGCCTTCAGGCCGAGCCGCTGCAAGCCGCTGGCCAGCGCTTCGACCTCGGCGCCGAACTCGCGCCAGCTCCAGCGCAGACCCTGCTCGCGGAACACCACCGCCGGCCGGTCGGGGAAGCGCGCCACCGTTTCGGCCAGCAGCGCGTGGATGGTCAGTTTCGACAGCGGCGCGTCGCTGTCGCCGCGCACGTGCGCCAGCCCGCCTTGTGGCGCGATGCCCAAGGATGAGTGTTCGGAAGGGGCCAAGTTCGTCTCCAGCGAAGGTGCCTCGGCGAGCTTACGCGGCGTAGACCTGCGCCTCGCTCCAGCCAAGCGCGGCCATGTCGGCAACGCGGAACTTCGCGTCGCTGGGCATCAGGAATTCGTCCAGCGGCGGTGGCGCCACGGCCGTGCCCGACAGCATTGCGTGCACCTGGCCGCGGTGGTGGGTCTGGTGCATGAAGAGATGCGCCAGCACATGGGCCGCGCGGTCGCGCTGGATGTGCGTGCCCCGGTCCATCTCGACCACGGCGTCGCAGGCGGCTTCATCGAGCCGGTCGCAGAAGGTGATCAGCCGTTCATCGCTTTCACGCTGGCGCTCGGCGAGTTCGGCCAGCGCCGCGGCGGCCGCAAAGTCATCGAACCGCTGCGGCAGCGCAGGGTTGCCGACCAGCGCACCGATGTAGTACAGATCGACCGCGAGGATGTGGTTCAGCGTCGCCGCCAGGCTGGGAAAGAAGCTCACCCGCGCGGCGTGAAAGTCGGTCTCGATGAGCAGAGCCATCGCCGCGTGCAGGCGCCGGTTGGCAAGCCGGTTGGCGCGGGCCTGGATGCGCAGCGTGTCCGCCAGCTTCATCACGGCGCGTCAAGCCTTGCGCGTCGGCTTGGGCTCGACCGGCCCGCCCGATTCCTTCCACGCCGTGAAGCCGCCGCCCACGTGCGCGACGCGCTCCATGCCCATGTCCATCAGCGTCTTCGTCGCCAGCGCCGAGCGCCAGCCCGCGGCGCAGAACAGTACGTACTCCTTGTCCTGCGCGAACGAATCGCGGTGGTAGGGCGACGCTGGATCGAACCAGAACTCGAGCATGCCGCGCGGGGCATGGATGGCGCCCGGAATCACGCCTTCGTGCTCCAACTCACGCACGTCGCGCACATCGACAAACTGAACGCCCGGGTGGCCATGCAGCGCTAGTGCCTGCTCGGCGGTGTAGGTGGTCACCTGGACCATCGCCTCGTCGACCAGGCTCTTGGCAGTCTTTTTCATCGCACCCTCCTCGCACGTCTCGCGTCGGCTTCAGCCCCCATACAGGTACTTCGGCAGCCACAAGGTCAGCCCCGGCCAGATGTACATGAACACCATGCACAACACGACGATGAACATGTACGGCATCATGCCCGCGAAAATCTGGTTGATCGTCACATGCGACGGCGCCACGCCCTTCAGGTAGAAGGCCGACATCGCCACCGGCGGCGACAGGAAAGCCGCCTGCAGGTTGACGAACACCAGCACGCCCCACAGCATCGGGTCGATCTGGAAGTGAGTCAGCAGCGGCAGGAAGATCGGCACGAAGATCACGATGATCTCGGTCCACTCCAGCGGCCAGCCAAGCACGAAGATGATGGCCTGCGACAGCAGCATGAACTGCAGCGGCGTCAGGTCCATCGAGAGCACCCACTCCTCGACCAGGCGCTGCCCGCCGAGCAGCGCGAACACGGCCGAGAACAGCGCCGAGCCGACGAACAGCCAGCACACCATCGAGGTCGTCTTCACGGTCAGGAACACCGCTTCCTTGATGCGCTGGAAGTTCAACGTGCGGGCGTAAAAGGCCATCAAGAAGGCGCCGGCCGCACCCACCGCGGCCGACTCGGTCGCGGTGGTGATGCCAAACAGGATGACGCCCAGCACGATCAGGGTCAGCGTGGCCAGCGGCATCACCGACGACACCAGCATCGCCAGGATCTCGAACTGCTCGGCGTCGAACTTCAGGTAGTACCAGACAAGCAACCCCAGCGTGAACAGCACGCTCACGCCGAAGCCTTGATAGAAGGCGTCGGGAACGCCCGGCGCCTTCTGCACGGCGCTGGGCACGCCGCCCATCTGCTGCAAGCCCTCCGGCGCCGCCGCCGGTGCCGCCTCGGCCTCCGCGCCCGGCGGGGCCTGCAACCCGCCGCCACCCGACGCGGCCGAAACGGGGGTGTCGGTGCCGCCGGGAGGCTCCTGCAATCCGCCAGCGGTTGGCGGCGCCTGCAATCCGCCAGCGGCTGGCGGCTCCTGTAAACCCCCTGCCGCCACGCGCGCGCTGGCCGGTTGCGACAGTTGCAGGCTCGGCGGCGCAGGCTCTTCGCCCTCTTGCGAGTGGATCGTGACGTACCACCACGCCACGCCCAGGAGCACCCCGGCCAGCGCGACCGGCACCAGCGCCATCGCCAGCGCCCGCACCAACTGGAACCAGGTGATGCGCAAGCCCTGCGCGCTGGCGGCCAGGGCGCGCGCGGGTGCAACGACCGCTTGGAACAGCGCCGGCAGCATGCGGCTGGAATAACTGGCCGACACATGCGCCACAAAGGGCGAGATCGGCGCGCGTTGCTGCTCCAGCGGCAGCTTCGGCGCGACCTTCGGGTTGAGCATCGCCCAGCCGATGACGTAGATCAGGTACAGCAGCGCGAGGAAGAAGCCCGGGAACATGGCTGCCGCGTACAGCTTCACCACCGACTGCCCGGCCACCGCAGCGTAGACGATGATCATCACCGAGGGCGGGATCAGGATGCCGAGCGTGCCGCCTGCGGTGATCACGCCACTGGCCAGGCGCACGTCGTAGCCGGCGTTGAGCATAGGCCGCAGCGCGATCACGCCCATCAGCACCACCACCGCGCCGACCAGCCCGCTGGCGATGCCCCAGAAGGTGCAGATGATCAGCGTCGTGACCGCGAGCGAGCCCGGCACCTTGCGGAACGCGAGCTGCACGCTGTGGAACATCTTGTCCACCAGCGCCCCGCGTTCCATGATGTAGCCCATCAGCACGAACAGCGGTATCGAGAGCAGCGTCTCGTTGGTCATCGCGCCGAAC
>JANOVJ010000397.1:0-5315 GCA_031417295.1 bacterium
TCGTTGCCTTCGACGTTGCCGTGGAAGTTGACAAGCCCACGGTCGGCGGCACGGCGCAGCAGCTCCGCGGCAGCCTTGATCGTCTCGCTGCCCTTGATGGCTTCTTCGCCGATGTTGAGCAGGCCGACGCTGGGGTTCTCGGTGCCGCCCACGGCAGCCGCCAGCGCACTGCCCATCACCGCGAACTGCAACAGGTGTTCGGCGCTGCAATCGACGTTGGCCCCCAGGTCGAGCATGGTCGTGAAGGCGTCGCGCTGGTTCGGCATCGCATAGGCGATCGCCGGGCGGTCGATGCCGTCGATCGTCTTGAGAAGGTAGCGTGCGAGTGCCATCAACGCGCCGGTGTTGCCGGCCGAAACGCAGGCGCTGGCGGCCGCGTGGCCGGCGCTGTCGGCCTTGAGCTGGCCAATGGCCACGCGCATCGACGAGTCTTTCTTGCGCCGCAACGCCACCTCAATCGGGTCGTGCATCTCGACCACCTCGGTCGCAACAACCAGCCTGCAGCGCGGCCACGATGCTGCGGGTGCGAGGGCATCGGCTGTGCCCACGAGCACCAGCGTGGCCTGCGGGTGAGCGTCAAGGAAGGCGCGACACGCAGGCAGCGTGACCGTCGGCCCGTGGTCGCCGCCCATGCAATCCACGGCCAGACACACAGGCCCGGCCGGAAGGCTAGGCGCTGAGGGGGTCATGACGGCCGGCCGAGATCAGACCTCGCGGGGCTCAGGCGAGCCCCGAGACCCGGCGCGAACGCTTGCGCGCCGGCGGTTTGCCGCTCAGGCGTCGGCCTTGGTCTTGAAGATCTTGCGCCCACGGTAAAAACCGTTCGGGCTGATGTGGTGGCGCAGGTGCGACTCACCCGTAGTCGGCTCGATGGCCGTGCCGGGGGCCGACAGCGCGTAGTGGGCACGGTGCATGCCGCGCTTGGACGGCGACGTCTGGTTTTGTTGAACGGCCATGGGGTTCTCCTGAGATCGCTCCGCGAGGCCGAGGCCTCTCCGTTCCGAAGCGGCGCGAACGGCCCATTCGATGCGGTGTCGATCGTGGTGTTAATCGTGGTGTCAATGACTGCCAGCGGCGCCTGGGTGGACCGCTCGCGAAAAGCCTTGGATTGTAGCATTGCGGTGGGCCGGTTCGGCTTGCGCGGTCTGTCGCGGCGCACCCCGGCCGGCACGTGGGTCAATGAGCGCGCCGCCTCAGGCCGGCCAACACCGCGAACGGGTTGGCCGCGGCCGTGGCTTCCAGTGCCGGGTCCACGGGGCTGGCCGGCAGCGGGTTCGGGCAGGCCTCGTGCCGGGGCACCAAGGGCAGCGCAAGCAGCAGTTCGTCTTCGGCGAGCTGGTGCAGGTCGAGCGCCCGCGTGCTCGCCAGCACGTCTTCATCGGCGTCGGCGTCAAGCGCAGCGGCCTGCTCTTCGCCGGCGACAAAATGAAACCAGTGTTCGAACTGGAGCGGCGTATCGACCGGCCCCAAGCAGCGTTGACAGGTCAGCTTCAGCTGCGTGTCGAGCCCGAGCTTCAACCAGGCGTGCGACTCGCCACCGCCAACGCGGCGCCGCTCGGCTGATACCCGCCACTGAACCAGGTCGGTCGCCGCGGGGCGGGCGTCGGCGTGACAGGCCTCGACCAACCGGTGCATGCCGGGCAGCGGCCAGTGCCCTTCGAGCTGCTGCTCGGCGCTTGCAAAGCGCTCGACATCCAGCCGGCGGGGGTCGTGTTCGGGCGCTTTCATGGCCTCAGTGTACGGCGCTGCAAGGCGACAATCGGGGCATGACGGACCGCCCTGCCCTGATCCTGGCCTCGACCTCGCGCTACCGGCGCGAGCTGCTGGAGCGCCTGCGCCTGCCGTTTTCGGTGGCCGCGCCGGAGGTCGATGAAAGCCCGCTGCCCGGCGAGGTACCGCGCGCCACGGCGGCCCGGCTGGCGCTGGCCAAGGCCCGCGCGGTGGCCGCCAAGCACCCCGATGCGGTGGTGATCGGCTCCGACCAGGTGGCCGAGCTCGACGGCGCGCCCATCGGCAAGCCCGGCAGCCATGCCCGCGCCGTGGCGCAACTGCGTGCGATGAGCGGCCGCACGGTGCTGTTCCACACCGCCGTGGCGGTGGTGCGGCTTTCCAGCGGCTACTCGGCCGAGGCCGTGGCGGCCGTCACAGTGCGGGTGCGCCAGCTCGACGCGGCCGAAATCGAACACTACCTGCTCACCGAGCAGCCGTACGACTGCGCCGGCAGCGCCAAATCGGAAACCCTGGGCATCGCGTTGCTGGAATCGATCGACTCCGACGACCCGACGGCGCTCGTCGGCTTGCCCCTGATCCGCACCTGCGCACTGCTGCGCGCCGCCGGGCTCGACCCGCTCCGGCCATGAGCGATGCAGGCCAGCGCGGCAAGCTGATACTGGTGCCGACGCCACTCGACTTCGGCGTTCGCATTGCGGGCTCGCTGCCCGGTCTGCAAGAGGTGCTTTCGCTCGGCGTGATCCGCCAGGCTGCGTCGCTCACGCATTGGATTGCCGAGAACGCCAAGACGGCGCGCGCGTTCCTGAAGCGCGTCGACGCCGTGGTGCCGCTGGCTCAGCCGCTGCAAAGCCTTCAGATCGTCGAGTTGCCGCGGCCGGTCAAGGGCACGAGCGGCGCGCCGCCGCCCGACCTTGCTGCCCTGCTGGCACCGGCGCTGCAGGGGCATGACATCGGCCTGGTGTCCGAAGCCGGGCTGCCCGCGGTCGCCGACCCGGGCGCCGCCCTGGTGAATGCTGCCCACAGGCTCGGCATCGAGGTACTGCCGCTGGCGGGCGCGAGTGCGTTGCTGCTGGCGCTGGCCGCGAGCGGGCTCAATGGCCAGAGCTTTGCCTTCGTCGGCTACCTGCCAATCGACGAGGCGGCCCGGGCGGCACGCATCAGGGAGCTCGAAGCGCTGTCACGACGCGCCGCGCAAGCGCAGTTGGCGATCGAAACGCCGTACCGCAACCCGGCCCTGCTGGCTGCCCTGCTGGCCACGCTGCAGCCGGCCACACGCTTGTCGGTGAGCTGCGGCCTCACGCTCGCCGATGGCTGGACGCGCAGCGACAGCGTGGCCGTCTGGCGCGAGCAGCCCCGGCCGGTGCCGACCGATGTTCCCGCAGTGTTTGCGTTGCAGGCCGGCTGACCAGCGAGCGCTGGGTCGGGCGTGCCGCCAGGCCAGCCCGGACGGCAGCCATGGCGCGTCGCCGACGCTCGGCGTCAGTCGGCGCTCTTGCCGCCAAACAGCGCCGCGACCCGCTTCTTCGGCTTGATATTGGGCGACGGGCCTCGAGCCACGGCCGTGGCTGCGCTCTTTTCCCAAGCCGGCGGCGCCGCCGAGTCACGCGACTCATAAGGTTGGTCGAAGAACGGGTCGCGCGACGCGGCCGGCGGCGCCGCGGCGTAGCTCGGGCGAGCCGCGGCGCGACGGGTTTCGGCACGTTCGACCGGATCGAATTCGTTCACCGCGCGGTGCGGCCGCTCGAAGCGCGGCGGGCGCTCTTCGTCGAGCTCCAGCGGCTCGATGTCGAGCTTCTTCTTGATCAACTTTTCGATGTCGGCCACCAGCCGCGCATCGTCGCGCGAGACCAGCGTGACGGCCAGGCCCGAAGCCCCGGCACGGCCGGTACGGCCGATGCGGTGGATGTAATCCTCGGCGTTGTAGGGCACGTCGAAGTTGAACACCACCGGCAGGTCGACGATGTCGAGGCCGCGCGCGGCCACGTCGGTGGCCACCATCACATCGACCTCACCGCGCTTGAACGCATCGAGCGCCTTCAGCCGTTCGTCTTGCGACTTGTCGCCGTGAAGCGCGGTCGTCTTCAGGCCGTCGCGCTCGAGCGATCGGGCGAGGCGGGCGCAACCGAGCTTGGAATTCACGAACACCAGCGCCTGTGTCAACCCGCGCTGTTTCAATATCGAGCAGACAGCGCGGCGCTTGTCGTCAGTGGCGACGCTGTAGAAGCGCTGCTCGACGTTGGTGGCGGTGGCGTTCGGCCGCGCCACCTCGACCAGCAGCGGGTCTTGCAGATAGCTCTGCGCGAGCTTCTTGATTTCGGGCGAGAAGGTGGCCGAGAACAACAGCGTCTGGCGCGCCTTGGGGAGGTAGGACAGGATGCGCTGCAGGTCGGGCAGGAAGCCGATGTCGAGCATCCGGTCGGCCTCGTCGAGCACCACGTACTCGACCTGGTTCAGCACGCAGTTCTTGGCCTCGATGTGATCGAGCAAGCGGCCCGGCGTGGCCACGAGCACCTCGACGCCGGCCTTCAGTTCGGCCGTTTGCGGCTTCATGTCGATGCCGCCGTACACCACCGCCACGCGCAGCTTCGAATGCTGGGCGTACGACTTGATGTTGGCCGCCACCTGGTCGGCCAGCTCGCGCGTCGGCGCGATCACCAGCGCGCGCACCGGGTGCCGTGCCGGCGACATGCTGGCGTTCTCGTGGCGCATCATCTTGTGCAGCAGCGGCAGCGAGAACGCGGCTGTCTTGCCGGTGCCGGTCTGCGCCGCGCCCATCACGTCGCGCCCGGCGAGCACGATCGGGATCGCCTTGGCCTGGATCGGCGTCATCAGCGTGTAGCCCTGGTCGGCCACCGCCTGCTCGAGCTTGGGCGCCAGGCCCAGCGCTGAAAATTCCATCGGGCCGGTTGGGGCCAGGTCGTTCTCGGGCGGGGGGGGTTCAACAACGGTGTTGGCAATCATCTTGGCAACAGCGGGTTCGGCAAACGCAGTTTCGGTCATCCCGACATTATCGCCCGCTGGCGGCTGGCGAACAGCTCAATGGAGTGGCGCCACTAGAATCCCCCGCGGCTTGCCCGCCGTGGCCGCGACCCTTCCCCCAAAGACCCCAAAGACCCAAAGAGACGGATCCATGATTCTTGTGACAGGCGGTGCCGGGTTCATCGGCGCGAACTTCGTGCTCGACTGGCTGGCAGGCAGCGACGAGGCCGTGCTCAACCTCGACGCGCTGACGTATGCCGGCAACCTTTCCAGCCTGCGCTCGCTGCAGGGCGACCCGCGGCATGTGTTTGTGCACGGCGACATCACCGACCGCCCGCTGCTCGACCGCCTGTTGGCCGAGCACCGCCCGCGCGCGCTGATTCACTTCGCCGCAGAGAGCCACGTCGACCGCAGCATTCACGGCCCGGCGGCGTTCGTGAAGACCAATGTGGAGGGCACGTTCACCCTGCTCGAAGCCGCCCGCACGCACTGGAGCGGCCTGCACGGCGACGAGAAGGCGGCGTTTCGCTTTCACCATGTGTCCACCGACGAGGTCTACGGCTCGCTCGGCCCCAGCGACGCGGCCTTCAGCGAGACCCATGTCT
>JANOVJ010000398.1:0-1607 GCA_031417295.1 bacterium
CGATCAAACCGTTCTGGTGTGGGGTTATGACCTCATCGCCATGGGCGGCAAGCACCTCGACAAGACGATGCTCGACAAGATCTCGATGACGCAACCCCTCCTCGTTTGGGATGCTTCGGAGCACTTCGTCTACGCCAACAACGCGGCGCTCAGAAAGTACAAGGTGACCCGCGACAGCACCAAGACGGACGGCATCATGGCGGGGCCGGATGGCGAGCCGAACGGCCAGTTCCTTGGCACCACGGCGGCCCAGCCCCTCATCGCGGAGGCCCTCGCGGAAGTGCTCAAGCCGGAAGCGGCCCTGGGGAACATGCGCTTCCTGGTGGACCTGAGCCGCCAGAATGGCATCACGACAACGTCTGAGCTGTCTTACGGTGTGATCAACCTGCCGCTCGAAGAGCTTGTCTTCGACAAGTATTTCAATGACCCGAACAGCCCGATGCGCTGTGTGGCCGTGGCCGACGTGGGCAACGTTGCCGCCGCCAAGGGCGATCAGGCCATGGCCTTCGTGAAGAGCCTGCCATCGCGCAACACCGACAAGCTCATGTTCCACGGGGTCAAGTTCTATGCCGACGACTCGTTCCTGAGTCTGGGCATGGCCATGGAGAACCCCGGCTACACCGACGGCCACCCAGGCATCTACATCACTCCGCCGGAAAAGATGGTCGAGACCTGGCGCCCCTGGTGGGAGGCGGGTTTCAAGATTCACGTGCACAGCAACGGCAACGCCAGCAACCAGGCCACCCTCGACGCACTGGACGCGCTGATGCGGCTCAAGCCGCGGGTCGATCACCGCTTCACACTGCAGCACTTCGGCATGTCCACACCTGAGATGGCGCGGCGACTGGCGCGGCTTGGCGGCGTGGCGAGCGTGAACCCCTACTACGTGTACTACCGCAGCGAGTTCAATGCGCCTCATGTTGGCAGTGACCGCGCCTACACGGCGGTGCGGCTCAAATCGCTGGTCGATGCGGGTGTGCCCACCGCCCTGCACGCCGACACGCCGGTGGCGCCGCCCAGGCCGCTCGAAGAGGTGTGGATCGCGGTCAATCGGTTCGGACTGTCGGGCAAGGTGCGGGGGCCCGAAGAACGCATCAGCGTTCATCAGGCGTTGCGCATGGTGACCATCGACGCCGCGTTCTCGCTCGACGTGGAGGACAAGGTAGGCAGCATCGCCGCGGGCAAGTTTGCCGACTTTGCGGTGCTGGAACAGGACCCCTACACAGTGCCGAAGGAGAAGATCAGAGACATCAAGGTGTGGGGAACGGTGGTCGGCGGCCGAGTCTTTCCAGCGAGCGAAATCCGGCCACAGTAGAGCGGGGCGCAGCAAGCGCAACGCAGCTCTGGTTCGAGCGGCGGCTGTCCGTCTGAAGCTGTCGCTCAGGCTGCGCGCGTGGCGGACAGTTCAGGGCCGTTCAGCGACAAGTGCCATCTGTCGCGGCCCGTCGCGCTGGCGCTCGTTTTTCCCCCCTTGCGTTGGTTCAGTGCCGGTAGTCTTCTTCCCGCTGGTGCCGAACTGCGCCGACGACAACGACGTCGCCCGCGATCTCGAAGAGAACGATGTAGCCCGTGCTGCCGAAGGGCACGATCAACTCGCGCGAGCGACC
>JANOVJ010000399.1:0-13859 GCA_031417295.1 bacterium
GAGGCCTACACCACCTGGCAGCATGGCCAGGCCACGCCGTGGATGCAGCGCTACCGCTGGCCGATCGTGTTCTTCCTCGCGGTGAGTTTCTGGAACCTCGTTGGCGCCGGGCTGTTCGGCTTTCTCATCAACACCCCGCTGGCGCTGTACTACATGCAGGGCCTGAACCTGACAGCACTGCACGGCCACACCGCGCTGTTCGGGGTCTACGGCATGCTCGGCATCGGCCTGATGCTGTTCTGCCTGCGCGGGCTGAAGCCCGAGGCGCAGTGGAACAACGCGACGCTGGCCGGCGCATTCTGGTCGCTCAACATCGGCCTCGCGCTGATGGGGCTGCTGACGCTGCTGCCGCTGGGTGTGCTGCAACTGCAGGCCGCGCTGGAAAACGGCTACTGGTACGCGCGCTCGGCCGATTTCATGGGCAAGCCGCTGGTCCACCTGCTGGTCTGGATGCGGGTGCCTGGCGACATCGTGTTCAGCATCGGCGCGCTGCTGGTGGCGTGGTTCGTGTTCCGGCTCTGGGTCGCGCCGCGGCGCGCGCCGAAGAGCCTGAGCGGCGTCGCCAGCGAAGGCGCGCAGGCGGCGGCCCCCCGGCCGCAGGCCGTCAAGCCGGAACCGGCAGCGGGTCGAGCGTGAACTCGGCCACCGTGCCCACGCCCGGGGCACTGCGCAGCCGGACGTCGCCGCCGTGGTGGTCGACGATGCGTCGCACCAGGCTCAGCCCGACGCCGCTGCCCTCGAACTGGCTCGCCGCGTGCATGCGCTGGAAGGGCTGGAACAGCGAGTGCGCCTTGGCCATGTCGAACCCGGCCCCGTTGTCGGCCACCCGGTACCAGGTGCCGCGCCCGTCGCGGTAGCTGTCGACCGCAACCCGCGCCGCGTCGACGCCAGCGCTGTACTTGGCTGCGTTCTCGAGCAGGTTCTGCCAGACCTGGGCCGCCAGGTCCGGGTCGGCCTGTGCAGCGAGCAGCGGCTCGACCCGCAACGCGACACGGCGCGCCGGATGCGCCGCCTCCAGCAGCGCCCAGGTGTCCTCGACCAGGTGCCGCATGTCGACCGCCTGCCGGCGCAGCGGCTGCCGCGCCACCCGCGCGAGCTTCGCCAAGGCGTCGATCATCGCCGTCATCCGCTGCGCCGCGCGGTCGATGTGCTCGGTGTAGCTCGAGGCCTCCTGCACATGGCCGGCAAGCAGGCGCTGGCGCAGCAGCCCGGCAAAGCCCAGCACCGCGACCAGGGGCGTCTTCAGGTCGTGCGCCACGCTGCGCGTGAACTCGTGCAACGAGCCTTCGGCGCGCGCCTGGCCCGCACGGGCAGCGTCGAGTTCGCGCCGTGACTGCGCCAGCTCCAGGACCAATGCGTCATAGCCCTGGCGCAAGGCGGCGTCGTTCGCCAACTGCTCGGTGATATCGCGGACGATGCAAAAGACATGGGCCACAGTGTCGATATCGAGCACGTCGGCGCTCACCAGACAATCGCGCACGCGGCCATCGGCGCGGCGCAGGCGCAGCGGCACGGCGTCGAGCAGCCCGGCGCCGTCGAGCGACTGCACGAGCGGCTGCAGTGCCTCGGCGTCGATGTGTTGCGCCAGGCTGTCGAGCGAGCGGCCGATCACGCTCTCGGCCGGTGCCCCCAACAGCGCCAGCAGCGCGGCATTGGCGTCGCGCACCACGGCACTGGCACGATCGACGATCAGCATCGGGTCGGGGTGGTGGGCGAAGGTGCGCTCCAGCAATTCTTCGGCGCGCTGCAACGCGCCCTCGGCGCCGAGCCGGCCCTGCCGCTCGGCCGCGAGGCGCCGGCCGCGGTACCACACGCCCGCACCCAGCAGCAGCAGTGCGGCGGCCGACGCGCCCGCCAGGCCCCAGGTGGTTTCGCGCTGCCGCGCCAGCCCCTGCTCCAGCGCCGACCGCTCAGCCACGCTGCGGTGGCTGCTCAACCAGCGAACGCGCAGGGCTTCGAGCCGGCCGTTGCCTTCCAGCGTGTCCAGCCCCTGCTGCAGCCGGGCTTGCAGTGCGCCCCGATCTGGCGCCACGGCGAGCGCGTAGGTCTGGAGCGCCAGGTTCATGTGGCCGGCGGCAACCCCGCTCGCCGCGCCGGCAGCCAGCAGCGGGTCGGCATAGGCGCGCGGCAGCAGCGCGACATCGGCCTGGCCCTGATGCACCGCGGCCAGCGCCTCGGCCGCACCCGCCACCTGCAGGAACGGCCCCGGCAAACCGGTCAGCCAGGTCGCCAGGGTGTCGCGCATCGCATCGTGGTCGAGGACGGCGATGCGCAGGCCCGCCAGATCCTGCAAGCCATGCAGCTCGGGCTGGTCGTGCCGGCGGTATACGGCCAGGGCCGGCGTGGCATGGCCGCGGGTGAAACGGGCCCAGCTTCGCCGCTCCGCGGTGTCGACCATCGCCACCACGTCGAGCCGGCCCGCGCGAAAGTCGGCCTCGGTCTGCGCCCAGGGCTGCAATGAGATGTCGAACGTGATGCCGAGCAAGGCACCGAGTTCGGCCAGCAGGTCGATCTGGAAACCGCGCGGCCGGCCTTGTGCGTCGAGCGACTCGAAGGGCACGAAAGCGGCGTCACCGCCGTAGCGGATGCGCTGCTGTTCAGCCACCGCGCGGCCGCTCCCGGGAGCGACCGCAATCGCCGACGCGCACAACAAGAAGCTTCTTTTTTTCATTCGCTGGATCGGCATCGAAAAGAGCAAGGGCACTTGACCAACGGCAAGAGCATGTTAATCCGGCGCGCTGCGCACGGCGCACCGTGTAGGCAGCCTCCCACACTCACCGGCGAGTCCTTCCGATGGGCCGCAAAGGCCATGCGACCTAGAGTTCCCTATCGCCTCGCGCGGCGCGGGCCTTTGCCCGGACAAGCCGGCCACGGGGCAGCACTCGAAAAGGGGCAGTCATGCTCAACGTCACCTTCAACTACCGGGGCATGCGCCTGGCTTCCGCCTTCGCGCTGGCCAACCTGGCGCTGCTTGCGGCCTGCGCCAGCAAACCGCCGCCGACCGAGCAGATGGCAGTGAGCAAGGCCGCCGTCGAACGCGCCACCGGCCCTGCCGCCGCCGAAGCACCGACCGAGCTGGCGGCAGCGCGCGACAAGCTGGCCGGCGCCAACGCCGCCTACGCGAAGAAGGACTACGTGCTGGCGCGTCAATTGGCCGAACAGGCCGAGGCTGACGCCACGCTGGCCGAAGCGCAAGCGCGTTCGGAACGCTCGGACAAGGCCTTGACCGAAGTGCGCGAAGGCATCAAGCAGTTGCGCGACGAAATGGCTCGCAAGTGAGCGCCGCCTGGCGCCCGCTGTCCGCTACCACCTCTCTGGAGAACAAGACCATGAACCACACCATGACCGCCGGCGCCGTGCTCGCCGCACTGCTGATTTCCGCTTGCGCCACCTCGCAGCCGCCGCCGCCCGCCCTGGTTGAAGCCCGCAGCACCGTGCGCAGCGCCGAGCTCGACCCGGCCGTGTTGAACTTTGCACCGCTGGAACTGAAGAAGGCCACCGCCTCGCTGACGCGCGCGAACGAGCTGCTCGCCAAGGGCGAACCGGTGGCCGAAGTCAACAGCGTCGCCTATGTCGCCAACCAGCAGGCCAAGACGGCGATGGCCATCGCCAAGGCGAAGACCAACGACACGGCCGTGGGCTCGTCGCAGGTGGAACGCGAACGCGCCCGCGCCGACGTACGCACGGTCGAGGCCCAACGCGCCCAGACCCAGACCGCTGCTGCCGAACAACGCGCCAGCGGTGCCGAGCAGCAGGCAGCGGCGGCAACCGCCAACGCGGCCGGCGTGCAGCAGCAGAACGCGCAACTTCAACAACGCCTGAGCGAGTTGCAGGCCAAGCCCACCGAACGCGGCATGCTGGTCACCCTCGGCGATGTGCTGTTCGAATACAACCGCGCCGAAGTCAAGCCCGGCGCCCAGGCTTCGCTGCGCAAACTGGCCGACTTTTTGCAGCAGTACCCGAACCGCCAGGTGCTGATCGAGGGCTACACCGACGACACCGGCTCGGCCGCCTACAACGAGGCGCTGTCGTTGCGCCGCGCCGAGGCGGTGGACAGTGCGCTGGTCGGCATGGGCGTGGCCTCGCAGCGCGTCGCGACGGTGGGCTATGGCAAGGACTTCCCGATCGCCTCGAACAGCACCGACACCAACCGGGCGCTGAACCGCCGGGTCGAGGTCTACATCGCCGAGAACGACCAGCCGGTGCGCGCGCGGCGCTGAGTCGGCCGCGCGGCGCCGCTCCAGCGGTGGCGCGTGGCGCCAAGACGGCGTGCTGTCCGACAGACGCCGCGGCCCGACCGACCTAGGCTTGAAGCATTGCTGCCACCGACCCCGCCGGCGCCATCCCGGCCAGGCCGGCGCAGCCTGCACCCCACCCCTTTTCGCGCGGCGCTGGCGCCGCGCGGTTGGAGCGTTTGATGATGAACAGCCGAGCCGTCGCCACCCCGTCCTGGACCACCGCCTCCTTCGGCGACGCGCCGGACACCTCGCCGATGGAGCTGTCGGCCCTGGAAGACCATCTCAGCGTCTGCCAGCAGTCGCACGGCCGGCTGTTCAGCGTGCAGTGCCTGGGCGAAGCGATGCACGGCTTCATGGCGCCGCGACTGGTGACAACGCTGGTGCTGGTGGCCCTGGTCATCGGTACGGCCTCGCTCTTCTCGTAGCCGATGGCGCAGCCCGAGTTGCTGCGCCTTGTCGCCGAGGCGCCCGCGGCGTTGCGCGACATCCTCGACGGTGCGCGCGGCGCGGTGCAGCCCCCGATCCGCTCCGAGATCTTCGGCCTGCAGCGCTTCGCCCAGCACGGCCGCAGCCTCGGTGAAACCCACCGCGCGGCGCGCGCCAGCTCGCGCAGCGCGACCTTCTTTCCCCGCCTGCGCAGCAACATCCTGACGCTGCGCGAGGCCCACCGCTACATCGGGGTGCAGGCGAGCACCGGCTACGACATCAGCCCGGCAGCCGAATGGCTGCTCGACAACTTCCACCTGATCGAGGCCCAGCTCAAGGAGATTCACGACGGCCTGCCGCGGCGCTACTTCCGCGCCCTGCCGGTGCTGCTGGACGAGCCGCTGGCCGGCCTGCCGCGCGTCTATGGCGTGGCCTGGGCCTTCGTGGCCCACACCGACGGCGCCTTCGACGAGGAACTGCTGGTCCAGTTCCTGTGCGCCTACCAGGAAACGCGCGAGCTCAAGCTCGGCGAGATGTGGGCCCTGCCGACGACGCTGCGCGTGGTGTTGATCGAGAACCTGCGCCGGCTGGCCGAACGGGTGGCCACCAACAAGGCTGCGCGCGAGGTGGCCAACCTGTGCTGCGACCGGATCGAGAGCTTCCCGCTGCAAGCCCTCGACGAGTTGCTGCTGCTGCTCGAGCAACGCGGCGTGGCGAAAGTGTTCCTGGCCCAGATGGCGCAGCGCCTGATCGACCGCCGCGGCGCCATCGACTCGCGCTACCACGACTGGCTGCGCGACGCCCTGCCCGACCCGACGGCGCTGCAGATGCAGCAAAGCGCCGACCAGGCGGCCGACAACCTGAGCGTGAGCAACGCCGTCACGTCGCTGCGCGCGCTCGGCGACGCCGACTGGCCCGAGATCGTCGCCCGCAGCAGCGCGCTGATGCGGCTGATGCTGAGCTCGCCGGTGTTCGAGGCCGAACATGCCACGACCCGCGACCAGACGCTGCACGGCATCGAGATGCTGGCCAAACGCAGCGGGCGCGGCGAAGTGGCGGTGGCGCAGACGCTGCTCGACCTGATGCATTCGAGCCCGGGCGACCCCGGCCGCGCGGACAGCGCCGTCGCCGCGGGCGACGCCAGCACCGCGGTGCCCAGCCACTGGCTGCGCGGCGCGGGCCGGGCAGCGCTGATGCAAGCGCTCGGGCTGCACGATCCCGGCGTCTTCGGCTTCGCAGTCCCGTGGCGGGCGCTGCGGCGCCGGGTCGCGTTGCCGGTGTATCTAGCGGTGCTGGTCGCGGGCACGCTGGGCCTCGTGGCCTGGCTGCAGCCGCGCCCGATCGCCACGCTGCCGGCCGCTGACCCTGCCTTCTGGCTGACGCTGCTGGGCGCGGTGCTGATGCTGTTCCCGGCCTCGGAAGCGGTGGTCGCGCTGATCAACCGGTTGATCGGCGAATCGGCCCGGCCGAAGCACCTGCCGCGCCTCGCCCTGGCGAGCGGCATTCCGGCCGAGCACCGGGTGCTGGTCGCGATCCCGGCGATGCTCTCCGGCGCGGCGGACACGCGCGCGCTGGTGCACCGGCTGCATCTGCATCATTTGGCCAACCCCGAGCGCCACGCACAGTTCGCGCTGCTGAGCGACTGGGCCGATGCCGACACGGCGCGGGTCGCGGCCGACGAGCCGGTGCTCAACGACGCGGCAGAGCAGATCGCCGAACTCAACGCGCGCTATCCCGAAGAGGCCGGCGCGGCGCCGCGCTTCCTCCTGCTCCACCGCGAACGCCGCTTCAGCGAAACCGAGCAACGCTGGATCGGCTGGGAGCGCAAGCGCGGCAAGCTGGAGTCGCTGGTCGCCGCGATGGCCGAAGGTTCGCAAGCGGCGTTCATCGAGCTCGGCGAGGCCTCGCGCATCGCCGCCGGCACGCCCTACCTCGTCACGCTCGACAGCGACACCCAGTTGCCGCCGGGCCGGCTGCGCGAGCTGGTCGGCGTGGCCGCGCACCCGCACAACGCGCCGCAGCTCGACGCGACGGGCAAGTTCGTGCTCGGCGGCTACGGCATCCTCCAGCCGCGGGTGGTCACACCGCTGCCGGCGCCGCGCGAGTTCACGCTCTACCACTGGCTGTTCGCCGGGCAGTGCGGCATCGATCCGTACAGCGCCGCGACCTCCGAGGTCTATCAGGACGTGTTCGGCGAAGGCACCTTCACCGGCAAGGGGCTGCTGAACGTGCGCGCGATGCATGCAGTGCTGGCGGGCCGCCTGCCCGAAGGCCAGGTGCTGAGCCACGACCTGCTCGAAGGCTCGCTCGCGCGCTGCGCCGCGGTGACCGACATCACGCTGATCGAGGACGCGCCGTTCCACGCCGACGTGGCCGCGTCGCGCGTGCACCGCTGGACGCGCGGCGACTGGCAGCTCTTGCCGTTCTTGTCGCCCTTCTTGTTGCCCTCCTTGTTGCCATCAGTGCGGCCGGGCCCGTTCGGCGGTCTGCGGCTGCGCGCCGTCAACCGCTGGAAGATGTTCGACAACCTGCGCCGCTCGCTGGTCGCACCGATGTCGCTGGCCCTGCTGCTGCTGGCCTTGAGCGGCGCCATCGTCTCGCCGTGGACGGCTTTGGCGCTGGTGCTCGCCGCGTTCTCGGCCGGGCCGTTGATGGGCGCGGTGGCCGGCTTCTCGCCGAGCCGGGACGACCTGGCGAAGGTCCACTTCTACCGCCAGGCTGCGACCGATCTGGCGCGTGCGTTGTGGGGCGGGCTCTGGCATCTGGCGCAATTGCTGTCGCAGGCGCTGCTGGCGGCCGACGCGGTGCTGCGTGCGCTCTACCGCCTGACCATCAGCCGCCGCCACCTGCTGCAATGGACCACCGCCGCGGCGGCACAGGCCTCGGCGAAGACCGGCTTCGTGGCACTGCTGCGCCAGCACCGCAATATCACCGCGCTGGCCTTGCTGCTGCTTGCCGGCCTGCTCGCGGCGGGAACGCCGCATCAGGCACTCGCCGTGGCGCTGTGCCTGCTGTGGGCCGCGTCACCGGTCTGGACCTGGTGGGTCAGCCGGCCGCGGCCGCCGCCGACGGACGCGTCGTTGCCGGCGAAGGATCAGGCGACGCTGGAAGCCATCGCGCGCGACACCTGGCGCTTCTTCAAGCGCTGCGTCGGGCCGGACGACAACCACTTGCCGCCCGACAACCTGCAAACCCTGCCGCACGACATGGTGGCGCACCGCACCTCGCCTACCAACATCGGCCTTTACCTGCTGAGCGTGGCCTGCGCGCGATCCTTCGGCTGGATCAGCACCAACGACCTGCTGACCCGGCTCGAAGCGACGCTCGCCACGCTGGCCACCTTGCAGCGCCACCGCGGCCACTTCATGAACTGGTACGACACGCAGACGCGCGCGCCGCTGCTGCCGATGTACGTCTCCACCGTCGACAGCGGCAACCTGAGCGGCCACCTGCTGGCGGTGGCGCAGGCCTGCCTCGAACTGGCGCGTTCGCCGGCGGAGGAAGCCGTGACACCGCGCCTCGAAGCCATCGCCCGCGATTGCGAGCAACTCGCCTGGCAGGCCGACTTCTGCTTCGTCTACCACCGCAAGCGGCACCTGTTCCACATCGGCTACCGCGTCGCCGAGCAGCAGCTCGATGCCGGCTTCTACGACCTGCTGGCGTCCGAGTCGCGCCTGACCAGCCTGCTCGCGATCGCCAAGGGCGACGTGCCGGTCGGCCACTGGGCGTCGCTCGGCCGGCCGTTCTTCGCCGTCGGCGCCGATGCCGGCCTGCGCTCCTGGTCGGGCTCGATGTTCGAGTACCTGATGCCGAGCCTGGTGCTCGACGAGCCGCACGGCAGCGTGCTGCAAGGGGCCAGCCACGCCGCGTTGCAAGAGCAGATGGCGTTTGCCCGCGCGCAGGGCGTGCCCTGGGGTATCTCGGAATCGGCCTATGCCGGCAGCGACCACACGCTCGCCTACCAGTACGCGCCGCAAGGCGTGCCGCGCCTCGCGCTGCGGCGCACGCCGCCCGACGAACTGGTGATCGCGCCCTACGCCACCGCGCTGGCGGCGCAGATCGCACCGCACCGTGCCTGCCTCAACTTCGCGGCGTTGCAGGCACTCGCGCCGCGCGCCCCGTATGGCTTCATCGAGGCGCTCGACTTCACGCCCGCGCGGCAGAACAGCGGCGAGGCCTTCACGCCCGTCGCCACCTTCATGGCGCACCACCAGGGCATGACCATCGTCGCCCTGGCCAACGTGCTGCTCGGCGGCGTGGTGCGGCGCTGGGGGATGGCCAATGCGCACATCGAGGCGGTGGCCTCGCTGCTGCACGAGCGTGCACCGCGCGAGGTCTCGCTGCTGTATGCGCCGCTGTCGGGCGCGCCACCGCAAGCGCTGCAACGCCGCGCGCCGGGCCTGCTGCGCGAGGTGCTGCCCGGCGCCACAGCGCTGGAACCCACGCACGTGCTCGGCAACGGCCGCTACAGCGTGACCTTGCGCGCCAACGGTGCCGGCAGCAGCCGCTGGGGCCAGACCGGTATCACCCGCTGGCGCGACGACGCCTTGCGCGACGCCTGCGGCAGCTTCTTCTACCTGCGCTGGGACCGCCAGCCGCAGCCGGTCTCGATCACCCAGCACCCGGCCCCCGACCCGGCCGCGCACTACAAGAGCACCTACCACGCCGACCGCGTCTGCTTCGATGCCGCCTGGCCCGAGCTGCAGGCCCACACCACGGTCTGGGTCAGCCCGGAAGACGACATCGAATTCCGCCAGGTCGAGCTGCGCAACCTGAGCGACCGGCCGCTCGACATCGAGCTGATGTCGGCCTTCGAGGTGACCTTGGCCGACCCGCGCGCCGACGAAGCGCACCCGGCGTTCTCGAACCTGTTCGTTCGCGCCGAATGGCAGGCCGCGCAGCAGGCGCTGGTGTTCGAACGCAAGCCGCGGCTGGCGACCGAAACCGGCCTGCGCGCCGCGCACTTCCTGGCCGACACCGACCCGCAGATGGTCGGCCTCAGCGTGCAGACCGACCGCCAACGCTGGCTCGGCCGCAACCATGCGGCGAGCCGGCCGCAGGCGTCGTTCGATGCGCTGCCCGATGCAGCCGCTGCGTCGCCGGCCGTTCTTGTCCCCGGCCTCGTCACCGGCCTCGACACCGGCCTCGACCCGGTCTGCGCGCTCGCGGTGCGGTTGCGCATCGCGCCGCACGGCAAGGCGCAACTCACGTTCGCCACCGCGGCGTCGGACGACGGCGGCACCTTGCACGCGGTGATCGACAAGTACCGCCAAGCGAGCCACGTGCAGCGGGCTTCGCTGATGTCGGCCACGCTGACCGGCATCCGGCTGCGCGCACTGCGCATCGGCGCCGAGAACTTCGCGGCGGTGCAGACATTGACCACCGCACTCGTGCTGAGCCTGACCCGCCCGCAGCTCGCCACTGCCGGGCCCGAAAGCGCGGCGAACGAGGTCTGCGATCGCCGGCTGCTGTGGCGCTTCGGCATTTCGGGCGACCGCCCGGTCGTGCTCGTCACGGCCGGCGTGACCCAGGGTCTGGGCCTGCTGCGCTCGCTGGCGCAGGCGCTTCGCCTCTGGTCGTGGGGGGGTGTCGCCTGCGACCTGGTGGTCGTCAATGCCGAGGCGGCCTCCTACCAGATGTCGCTGCAGCGCGAGATCGCCGCGCTGCGCGATCGGCACCTGGGCGACGGCGGCGCCGAAGGCACGCCGGTCGGGCCGGCCAGCACCGGCTTCTTCGTGCTCCGCGCCGATGAAGTGTCGGCCCAGGAATTGAGCACGCTGCAAGGCCTGGCCCGGGTCCAGTTCAATGCCGACGGGCGGCCGCTGCTGCACCATGTGCAGGAATGGGTTGCTCTGCACGAGCAGGCATTCGAGCAGCGGCACGACACCTCGACTTCGCCCTTGCACGTGGCGCCCGCGGCCGCAGGGGCCGTGCCCGCGCCGGTGGGCGCGTTCGCCGCCAGCACGGGCGAGTTCCGGTTCAACGTCAGCGCCCTGCTTCGGCCCACCCGGCCCTGGGTCAATGTGCTGGCCAACCCGGCCTTCGGAGCCCAATTGTCCGAAGCCGGTGGCGGCTACACCTGGGCCGTGAACAGCCGCTCGATGCAGCTCACCGCGTGGTCGAACGACCCCGTCGCCGACACGCCCTCCGAGTGGTTCCTGCTGCAAGACCGCAAGTCGCTGCAGGTCTGGAGCGTGACCCCTTCGGCGTGGGGCGACCCGGGCCTGAGCTACCGTGTCTCGCACGGCCAGGGCAGCAGCGTCATCAGCCATCACCGCGGCGACCTGGAGGTGACGGCGAGCTGGTGCGTGGACACGGCCACGTCGGTCAAGCAGGTCCGGCTGCGGCTTGTCAACCGCGGCCACCGCACATTGCATTTGCGCGCGATCGGCATCGCCGAATGGATGATGGGCGCCAACCGCAGCGACCGCGGCACGGTGCACACCGCGTTGCACCGGCAACGCCTGCCCTCCCTGAACGAGGCCGGCGTCGACGAACCCGATGCGTTGCGCGAGCGCAAGCTCACCGCGTTGCTGTGCACCCAGCGCGACCGGTCGGCCGGCTTCGGCGGCGGCACCGCCTTCCTCGGCCTGGCCGGCGCGGCCGACGAGGACGAAGACTGGAGCTGCGACCGCCGCGAATGCTTCGACGCCCGCGGCCGGCTGGTGCTGCCCGACCACTTCGGCAAGCAGCAAGGCGGCGGGCTCGACCCCTGCGCGGCGCTCTCGACACGGCTCAGCCTGGCGGCGGGCGAGTCGGCCGAGCGGGTGTTCCTGCTCGGCTATGCCGACACCCCCGACGCGGCCCGGCAGCTCGCCACGCTGGCCGCGGCCACGCCCGCGCTGCAGCGCCTGGAACAGGTGCGCGCGCACTGGGACGGCCTGCTCGGCGCGACCACGGTGAAAACGCCCGACCCGCTGTTCGACGCGATGGTCAACCGCTGGCTGCTGTACCAGACGGTGGCGTGCCGGCTCTGGGCCAAGGCCGGCTTCTACCAGGCCGGCGGCGCGACGGGTTTTCGCGATCAATTGCAGGACACGATGGCGCTGGCCTGGGCTGCGCCCGACATGCTGCGGCAGCAGATCGTGCTCTGTGCGTCGCGCCAGTTCGCGCAGGGCGACGTGCAGCACTGGTGGCACGCGCCCACGGGTGCCGGCGTGCGCACCCATTTTTCCGACGACCTGCTGTGGCTGGCCCACGCCTGCGTGCACTACCTGCGTGCAACGGGCGACGCGGGTCTGCTCGACGAAAGCGTGCCGTTCATCGAAGGCGAGCCCATTCCCGAAGGCGCCGAGGACGCGTACTACACGCCCACGGTCAGCGCCCAGCACGCGACGGTGTACGAACACGCCGCGCGCGCGATCGACCGCAGCCTGCGCGCCGGCGTGCACGGCCTGCCGCTGATGGGCACGGGCGACTGGAACGACGGCATGAACCGCGTCGGCCACGAAGGGCGCGGCGAATCGGTCTGGCTGGGCTGGTTTCTATGCCGGCTGGTGGCCGACTTCGCACCGTGGGCCCGCGCCCGCGGCGAAGCGCCGCGCGCGCTGAAGTGGGAGGCCGCGGCGCTGGGCTGGAAGGCGGCGCTGAACGGCGCGGCCTGGGACGGCCAGTGGTTCAAGCGCGCCTTCTTCGACAACGGCGAGCCGCTCGGTTCGCACCTCAACCCCGAGGCCCGCATCGACCTGATCGCGCAGGCCTGGGCGGTGCTGTCCGGGGCCGCGCCGCCGGCCTTGCAGCGGATGGCAATGGCGGCGGTGGAGGCCCATCTGGTGGACCGCGAGGCCGGGCTGATCAAGCTGCTGGCCCCGCCACTCGCGCACGCCAGCCCGAGCGCCGGCTACATCCAGGCCTACCCGCCGGGGGTGCGCGAGAACGGCGGCCAGTACTCGCACGCCGGGGTGTGGGCACTGATGGCGCAGGCCGAGCTGGCGACGGCGCAGCCCGGTGCACCCGGCAGCGGCGACGCGGCCTACCGCTACTTCACCTTTCTGAGCCCGGCGCACCGCGCGGCCCACAAGACGCACGGCGCTGCCTACGGGTTGGAGCCGTATGTGGTGGCCGGCGACGTCTACACCCAGCCGCCGTATGTGGGGCGCGGCGGCTGGAGCTGGTACACCGGCGCGGCGGCGTGGCTGCACCGCGCGGCGATCGAGTCGATCTTCGGCTTGCAGCAAGGCGAGCACACGCTGTGTTTCAGGCCCTGCCTGCCGTCGCACTGGCAGCGCGCCGAAATCACGCTGCAACGCGACGGCCGCACGATGCGCTTCGTGCTCTGCCGCCCGGCGGCGCTGGCGGCGCTGCGGGCGAACCCGCAGCCCGAAGCACTTTCGGAGGCGGCGTACCTGCGCCCCGGCCAGCCTTTGAAATGGCGCGAGCTGCGCCCGCAGACCTGCTTCGTGATCCCGTTGCTCGACGCGGCCGAGCCCGCCGTCGGGCCCAGCCCGAGCTCGGGCGCGGTGCGCGGCGCAGCCGAGGCGCTGCCCTGAGCCTCTGACATTCCGCTGCGGCGCTGTCCTACGCCGGAACCCGCCCCAGGCCGATGGCCGCAGCGCGAGGGAATTCCTAAAGTTCAGTCATCGAAGGGTTGCAGCGACGCCCCGATCCGAAGCCACCGAACCAGGAACCGCTCTCATGGCCGCGAACAAGCAACCCTCCAACGTCAAGCCCCTGCCGGTGCCCGAGCGCAAGCCGATGGTGCTCGACGAAGCCGCGATCGATGCCGCACGGCGCAGCCTCGACCAGGGTGCGGTAACGCCGAACTACGGCCCGTGGCGGGCCGACATCGTCAAGCTGCTCAACGATTCGCTGGCGACCGAGCTGGTCTGCGTGCTGCGCTACAAGCGGCACCACTTCACGGCCGACGGCCTCGCCTCGCCGAAGATCGCCGAGGAATTCATGGTCCACGCGAACGAGGAAGCGGCGCACGCCGACCGGCTGGCGCAACGCATCGTGCAGCTCGGCGGCGAACCCGATTTCTCGCCCGATTCGCTGAGCGGCCGCAGCCACGCGGCGTATGACGATTCGTCGGACCTGAAAGCCATGATCAAGGCAAACCTGATCGCCGAGCGGGTGGCCATCGAGAGCTACAGCCAGCTCATCGCGCTGATCGGCGACAAGGATTCGACGACGCGGCGCCTGCTCGAAGACATCTTGAGCGACGAGCAGGAACACGCCGACGAACTCAAGGACTGG
>JANOVJ010000400.1:0-5469 GCA_031417295.1 bacterium
CGTTTCCAGATCCTCGTCGGCGGCACGCGGGCGAAAACCATCCTCGCCATCAACAACGCGAAGAAGCCGCTCGACGACGTGCGCGTGCGCCGCGCCATTGCCGCGGCGATCGACCGCAAGGCGGTGATCGAGGGCGCCGGCGACGGCTTCGGCGCGCCGATCGGCAGCCACTACGTACCGGGCGCACTCGGCTACGTGGACACGACCGGCGTGAACCCGTTCAACATCGAGAAGGCCAAGGCACTGCTGAAGGAAGCCGGCGTCACGACGCCGCTGGAGCTGACGCTGAAGCTGCCGCCGGTGCCGTACGCGCGCCAGGGCGGCGAGGTGATCGCGGCGCAGCTGGCCAAGGTCGGCATCGTCGCCAAGATCGAGAACGTCGAGTGGGCGCAGTGGCTCGACGGGGTCTACGGCAAGAAGAACTACGACCTGACGATCATCTCGCACGTCGAGCCCTTCGACCTCGGCAACTTCGCCAAGCCCGAGTACTACTGGGGCTACAACAACCCGGCGTTCAACAAGCTGTTCGAGCAGATCAACAACGCGCCGACCACGGCCGAGCGTGCCCGCCTGCTGGGCGAGGCGCAGAAGATGATCGCCAACGACGCCGTCGCCGCCTACCTGTACCAGCCGCAGTTCCTGACGGTGGCCAACAAGAAGGTCAAGGGGATGTGGAAAGACATGCCGATCTTCGCGAACGACTTGTCGGCAGTTTCGTGGGAGTGATCACCGCAAGGCGCTGACCGTGGCGGCGCTGCACGACCTGAGCGCGGTCGAGCTGCTGGCGGGCTACCGCAGCGGCGCGTTGTCGCCGCTGGAGGTAACGCGCGCGGTGCTGGCCCACATCGAGCGCTGGGAGCCGCGTCTTTGCGCCACCTACGCGCTCGACCCAGACGGCGCGCTGGCCATGGCGCGTGCCTCCGAGCAGCGCTGGCGTGACGGCCAACCGCTGGGCGCACTCGACGGCGTGCCCGCGACGATCAAGGAGAACATCGCCACCCGCGGCGTGCCGGTGCCGCTGGGCACCGCGGCGAGTGAACTCGTCGCCGCGGCCGAAGACGCACCGCCCACCGCGCGCCTGCGCGAAGCCGGCGCGGTGCTGCTGGGCAAGACGACGATGCCCGACTACGGCATGCTGTCGTCGGGCCTGTCGAGCTTTCACGCGCTGACCCGCAACCCGTGGGACCTGAGCAAGGGGCCGGGCGGTTCGAGTTCTGGTGCGGGCGCGGGCGCCGCGGCCGGCTATGGCCCGCTGCACATCGGCACCGACATCGGTGGCTCGATCCGCCTGCCGGCCAGCTGGTGCGGTGTGTTCGGCCTCAAGCCCAGCAACGGCCGCATCCCGATCAAGCCGGCCTACTACGGCCGCGTTGCCGGGCCGCTGACGCGCACGGTCGAGGATGCGGCGTTGATGATGCAGGTGCTGTCGCAACCCGACCCGCGCGACACGATGAGCCTGCCGCCGGCCGACATCGCATGGACCTCATTGCGGCGTGAGATCAAGGGGCTTCGGATCGGGCTGCTGCAAAGTGCCGGCTGGGGTCTCGCGGTCGAGCCGGAAACGGCAGCGGCCGTGCAGGCTGCCGCGCGCGCGTTCGAGGCTGCAGGCGCCATCGTCGAGCCGCTGCGGCCGTTCACCACGCGCGCCATGATCAGCGGCCTCGACAACTTCTGGCGCATGCGCTCGTGGCTCGATTTCTCGGCCCTGCCGCCGGAACGCCAGGCCAAGGTGCTGCACTACATCCGCGAGTGGATCGTCTCCGCGTCGCGGCTGAGCGGCGCCGACGTGTTCCACGGCTTCAGCCAGATGGGCGCGATCCGCGAGGCCACCCTCGCCGCGACCGAGCGCTTCGACTTCGTGCTCTCGCCGGTGAGCCCGGTGCCGGCGTTCACCGCCGAATGGGCGAGCCCGGTCAACGACCCGCAGCGGCCCTGCGAGCACATCGCGTTCACGCTGCCGTTCAACATGAGCGAGCAGCCTGCGGCGTCGATCCACTGCGGGTTCACGAGTGGCGGTTTGCCGATCGGGCTGCAAATCAGCGGCCGGCGCTTCGACGATCTGGGCGTGCTGCAAATGGCGCGCGCCTGGGAAGACCTGCGCGGCCCGCAGCGCCCCTGGCCCGCGCCGCCCGGCTGAGCGGCGCCGCCCGGCTTCGATCTGGCCATGCAAGACCTGCTCGGCAACGAGATCCACCTGGCTGATGCTGCCAGCGCGGCGGCGGTGGACGACTTCGTCGGCGGCTTCATCGCCTGCGAGGCGCGGGTCACGAACATCCTTGCCGCCGCCGAGCACGACGACAGCGTGCTCGTGCAGGCCTGCGCGGCGGCGCTGCACCTGTTCGCCGAGTCACCCGAGGGGCCCGTCAACGCGCGGCCCTTCCTGGCGCGCGCCGCAGCCAGCCGCCTGCCGGCGAGCGAGCGCGAGCGGCGCTTTCTTCGCGCGGTACAGGCCTGGGCCGGGAACGACATCGGCGCCGCGATCGGCCTGCTCGACGAACAGGTGCGCGCGCACCCCCGCGACCTGGTGGCGCTCAAGCTCGCCCACTACTTTCTGTTCAACCTCGGCGATTCGCCGGCGATGCTGCGGCTGGCCCTGGCGGCGCAGGGCGCATCGGCCGACGTGCCCTGTCTGCACGGCATGACCGCGTTCGCCTACGAGCAATGCCATCTGCTGCGTGAAGCCGAGCGTGCCGCCCGCCATGCGATCGGCATGCTGCGCAAGGAACCCTGGGCCCACCATGCGCTGGCGCATGTGATGCTCACCGAAGGCCGCATCGAAGAGGGCCGGGCGTTCATGCAGGAAGCCAGCGCCACCTGGGTCGGCCTGAACTCGTTCATGCAGACCCACAACTGGTGGCACCTGGCGCTGTTCCTGATCGAGCAGGGCGAAGATGCGGCGGCGCTCGAGCTCTACGACCGCGAGGTCTGGGGCGTGTGCAAGCCGTACTCGCAAGACCAGATCGGCGCCGTCTCCTTGCTCGCGCGGCTGGCGCTGGCCGGCGTCGATGTGGGCGAGCGCTGGCAAGACGTGGCCGACCATCTGGCCCCGCGCACGCATGACCAGGTTCTGCCGTTCCTCGACATGCAGTACCTGATTGGCCTGGCGCATGCCGGCCGGCCTGAGGCCGACACGTTGTTGCGCAACATCGAAGCCTTCGCGCCCGATGCGCCGGCCCTGTCGCGCAACGCCTGGCAGCGCGTCGCCGTGCCGGCCTGCCGCGGCCTGCTGGCCCACGCACGCGGCGAGCACGCAACGGCCGCAGACGAACTCGGCCTCGCGCTGCCGCGCCTGCTGGAAATTGGCGGCAGCCACGCCCAGCGCGACCTGTTCGAGCAGGTCTACATCGACGCGCTGCTGCGCTCGGGGCAACTCGTCGGCGCGCTCAACCTGCTGCAGCCGCGCGCGAACGCGGCGCCCGAATCGCTGCGCTTGCGGCGCCAGCTTGCGCCGCTGTATCGACGGCTCGGCCTGCCCGCCCTCACTTCGCCAGCGCCGCACGCCGCTGGGCGTGCTTGAACCTGCCGCAGCCGGCTTCGCGTGGCTGCCGGCAGCGGTGGCCGACACTCCTTGCGCGATGCGGCGCGGCACGCGCAAGATGGAGGCCCACTGTCGCGGATGATCGAACGTCAACCCAGGGAGCCCGTCGCATGAAGCCGATCGCATCGAACCTTCTCGTCACGTTGTCACTCACCACCTTGTTGAGTGGCTGCGCCACCGAAGGCGGCGCGGGCGGTTGGACGGCCCTCGTCGACGGCGCGAAGGGCCTGGACAACTTCAACCGCGTCGGCGACGCCAACTGGAGTGCCAGCGACGGCGCGATCCAGGCCAGCCAGGGCGGCAAGGACGCCGCCTACCTGGTGTCGAAGAATTCGTACAAGGACTTCATGCTGCGCGTGGAGTTCTGGGCCAGCGACGACGCCAACAGCGGCGTGTTCCTGCGCTGCCAGGACCCGGCGAAGATCACCGACGAGAACTGCTACGAAGCCAACATCTTCGACCAGCGCCCCGACCCGACCTACGGCACCGGCGCGATCGTGAAGGTGGCCAAGGTGGCCGACCCGATGCCCAAGGCCGGCGGCAAGTGGAACACCTACGAGATCTCGGCCCGCGGCACGCGGCTGGTGCTGGTGTTGAACGGCAGCAAGACGGTCGACATCGACGACCCGAAGCTCGCCAGCGGGCCGATCGCGCTGCAGTGGGGGCGCGGCGTCATCAAGTTCCGCAAGGTGGAGATCAAGCCGCTCTGACGGGCACCCGAACTGGCGGCACAGGCCACCGTGCCGGCCGCGCGAGAAGTATTTTTTCGCGAGCGCGTCAGAATTTTCATGACCGCCCTGACCAAGGCAGGTGCATGGGAACAACCCGCGCGCCAAGCCGCTCTGCAACGATTGCAGAGCCCACCTCACGTCAAGGAGTTCAGCATGATCACGACCCCCACCACCAAGGGTTTCCAGCTCGCCACCGCCGCCGCGGCACTTGCTTTCTCGGCCTTCGCCATCGCCGCCACCGCACCGGCGGGCAGCTCGGGCAAGGCCGTCGCCGCGGGCGACAAGGTGCACTGCTACGGCATCAACAGCTGCAAGGGCACGGCCGACTGCAAGACCGCCAACAACGCCTGCAAGGGCCAGGGTTCGTGCAAGGGCCAGGGCTTCAAGGGCATCGCCGCGGCTGAGTGCCTGAAGGAAGGCGGGACCATCGGCGACTTGTGATCCGAGCCCCGCGCAGCGCGTGAAGAAGAACCACGCTCTCGCCGCCGCGCCGGCTGGGCCGCAACCCGCAACCCAACCCTCGCCCGGCTTCGGGCTCGGGTTGCGCACCCAGCACTACGCCGATTTCCTGGCCGCACCGCAGCCGGGCATCGACTGGCTCGAACTGCTGACCGACAACTACCTCGTGCCCGGCGGCAAGCCGCTGGTGATGCTCGACCACATCCGCGCCGGCTACCCCGTGGTGATGCACGGCGTGGCCCTCTCGATCGGCGCTGCCGACGGCCCCGACGAAAGCTATCTCGACGCGCTCGCTGCGCTGGCTGACCGGGTGCAGCCGCTGTGGATCTCTGACCATCTGTGCTGGACCGGCGTGCACGGCAAGGTGCTGCACGACCTGTACCCGCTGCCCTATTCCGACGCCGCGCTGGCCGTGGTGGTGCGCAACGTGCAGCGCGTGCAAGAGCGGCTGAAGCGCTCGCTGCTGCTGGAGAACGTGTCGAGCTATGTCGGCTTCGCCGCGTCGACGATGACGGAATGGGAGTTCATCAGCGAGGTCTGCGCCCGCACCGGCTGCCGGCTGCTGCTCGACGTGAACAACATCCACGTGAGCAGCGTCAACCACGATTTCGACGCGCGCGAATTCTTGCGCGGCGTGCCGGCCGATCGCGTGCAGCAGATCCACCTCGCGGGCCACACCGACCACGGCGACCACATCATCGACAGCCACGACCACCCGGTGGCCGACGCGGTGTGGGCGCT
>JANOVJ010000401.1:0-2227 GCA_031417295.1 bacterium
ACCTTCTTCGCGTTCATGTACTTGTGGATCGCGGTATTCGAGGGCGTTCCCAGCGGCCCGAAGAGGAACAGCACCTCGTCCTGCTCGACCAGGCGGCGCACCATTTCCACCGTCTTCGGCGGGCTGTAGGCATCGTCGAGCGAGATGAAATTGATCTTGCGCCCGTTGATGCCGCCTTCGTCGTTGATCTTCTTGAAGTACGCCGCCTCGACCTTGCCGATGGTCCCGTAGGTCGAGGCCGGGCCGCTGTACGGCATGGTGTTGCCGATCTTGATTTCGGTGTCGGTCGCGCCTGGGTCGTACTTCTTCTGCGCCAGCGCCGATGGCGCGGCCAGCGCCACGACGAGGGTGACCGACGCCGTGGTGAGCAGTTGCTGGATGGACATGATGAAAGTCTCCTGGGGTTGCGTCGATGCGGGCTCAGCCGCCCTGGCCTGGGGAACTCGTTGCCTTGCGCCGGCGAACCCGCGCCCAGGCCATGCGGATCGCACCGTTGATGCCGAGCGGCATCAGGAACATGCAGCCGATCAGGAACAGGCCGTAGATGGCCCCTGGCGCGGCTTTGGAAACCTGGTCGGCGATGTTGGGCACGAACTGGATGAAGATCGCCCCGAACACCGCTCCGGCGATCGACGCCACGCCGCCCACCACCATGCCGACCAGCAGGATGATCGAGAGAAACAGCGTGAAGCTGTCGGGCGCGACAAACTGCACTGCGATCGCGCCCAGCGCACCGGCCACGCCGGTATACATCGCGCTGACGCCGAACGCGAGCGACTTGTAGATCGCGGTGTTGATGCCCATCGCCGCGGCGGCGATCGGCTGGTCGCGAATCGCCACCAGTGCGCGGCCGACGCGGCCGCGCAGCAAGTTCCAGGCAAGCCCGAACATTGCGACCGTGATCGCCAGCGTGAAGAAATACAGCCACTGATCTGGGCTGAGCGGCAGGCCGAATGGCGCGTCGGGCTTGGTGATCACGATGCCTTGCACACCGCCGGTCCAACTCTCGAAGTGCTTGTATTTCAACAACTGCGGCATCGACACGCCGAGCGCGAAAGTGGCGAGCGCCAGGTACAGGCCTTCGAGCCGCAGCGCAGGCAGCCCGAACAGGAAGCCCGCCGCCAGGCAGACCACGCCGGCCACCGGTACCGTGACCCAGTAGGGCACGCCGAACTTGTCCATCAGCACGGCCGCCACGTAGGCGCCGATGGCGTAGAACGCGCCGTGGCCGAGCGAAATCTGGCCGTTGTAGCCGGTCAGGATGTTCAGCCCGAGCAGCGCGATGGCATACACCAGCACCAGCGTGAACTGGAAGCTGCGGTAGTTGCTGACGACAAACGGCAGCACACAGGCGACCACCAGCAACGCGGCCAGGCCGACCAGCCGCGAGCGGCGGCCGGTGGCGGTGGGCGGAGTGGACGGGGCGGACGCGTTCATGGTTTCGGCAGCCGCTCAGACGCGCGTCACGTGAACCTTGCCGAACAAGCCCGACGGCTTGACGATCAGCACGCCGATGATCAGCACCAGCGCCACCGACAGCTTCAGCTCATTGCCGATCACGTAGGCCCCGAGCACGTTCTCCAACACGCCGACGAGAAAGCCGCCGAGCACCGCCCCGCCCGGGCTGTCGATGCCGCCGATCAGCGCGCCGGCAAAGGCGTACAGCAGGATGCCGGCCATCATGTTCGGGTCGAGATACACGATCGGCGCGACCATCATCCCGGCGATGGCTCCGATCGCCGCCGCAAGCCCCCAGCCGAGCGCCAGCATCCAGGCCACGCGGATGCCGACCAGCCGGCTCGCCACCGGGTTCTGCGCTGCGGCGCGCATCGCCAGGCCGAGCGAGGTGAAGCGGAAAAATGAGAACAGCAGCCCGAGCACGATCAAGGTCACGGCGGTGGCGCCGAGTTCGTGCGACGAGATGTAGTGCTGGCCGAACAGCGGCTCGGTCGGGAACGGGCTCGGAAAGACCTTGATCGTGTACGTAAAGATCCAGCCGGCGAGGCTGTTGAAGATGAACAGCAGGCCGATGAACACCGCCACCAGCGACAGCACCGATTGGCCGCGCACCGGCCGCAAGATGAAGCGCTGGATCAGCACGCCGAGCACGAACGAGATCGCGATGGTGGCGAAGAAGGCGACCCAGTAAGGCACGCCGGCATTGACGAGGCTCCACGCGATATAGGTCGAGAACATCGCCATCTCGCCCTGGGCGAAATTCAGCAGG
>JANOVJ010000402.1:0-5739 GCA_031417295.1 bacterium
AGTGGTTTCAGCGGCGCAGCGCTCGGCCAGGAACTGGTTCGCTATGCCACGCTGGCCCCGTCGAGCCACAACACACAGTGCTGGAAGTTCGCGTGGGAAGGCGAAGGCAAGGCCATCACCATCGTGCCCGACCTGGCGCGAAGATGCCCTGCGGTGGACCCGGACGACCACCACCTGTGGGTCTCCTTGGGTTGCGCCGCCGAGAACCTGATCCAGGCCGCGCTGGCCCACGGGCTGCAGGGCCACGCACAGTTCGATCCGGCAACTGACGCGGTGCGCGTGTTGCTCGAACCCACACCGCCTCGGACCACGCCACTCTTCACAGCGATTTCCCAACGCCAGTGCTCGCGCGGTGACTATGACGGCAAGCCGCTGTCCGGCGAAGAACTGACGCTGCTGCAGCGCGCCGGCAGTTCTGACACCGTGCGCCTGCTGCTGTTGACCGAGCGCACGGCGATCGAGCAAGTGCTTGACCACGTCGTGCAAGGCAACACCGCCCAGATGGCCGACCCTGCGTTCGTCAAGGAGCTCAAGGCCTGGATCCGCTTCAACGGCGCCGACGCGGTGCGCACGCGCGACGGGCTGTACAGCGCGGCCTCCGGCAACCCGAACATCCCCGCCTGGCTGGGTGACCTGGCCTTTGGCTGGGTCTTCACGAGCAAGAGCGAGAACGCCAAGTACGCCCGGCAGGTGCGCAGCTCCGCCGGCATCGCGGTGTTCGCGGGCCAGGTGGCCAACAAGGCGCACTGGGTGGACGTGGGTCGCTGCTACGAACGCTTCGCACTGCAAGCCACGGCGCTGGGCATCCGCAACGCGTTCCTGAACCAGCCGGTCGAAGTGGCATCGCTCCGGCCACAGTTCGCCGCTGCCGTGGGGCTCGCGGGTCAGCGCCCCGACCTGGTGGTGCGCTTCGGTCGCGGGCCGGCCTTGCCACGGTCCCTGCGTCGGCCGGTTCAAGCCGTGCTGGTATGACGCCGCGCGGCCCCGAACAGAGGAACTTGAATGACGTTGCTGCTGTGGATCAGTCTGGTCGTGTGCGTGCTGGCAGTCACTGCGGTCGCTGCGATTGGCCTGACTGCTTTTGGGTCGAAACGGTGGGCGGACCGCATGGCGACCTTGGCCCGCGGGCTCGAAACTGGCCGCAGCGACCAGACCGTCAAGCCGCCCGAGCCGGATGACACGACGCACTACGACGCGCGCGAACTCGAAGGCCTGCCCGCGCCCGTGCAGCGCTACTTCCGTGCGGTACTGAAGGATGGCCAGGCCATCGTTTCCGCCGTCACGATCGAGATGGCCGGCAGCATCAACATGTCGGCCACGGCCGAGCAGTGGAAGCCATTCACATCGAAGCAACGCGTCGTCACCTCACATGCCGGTTCAGGAGCGGGCTTCATGTGGGACGCCCGGATTTCGATGCTACCGGGCATCAAGGTGCATGTGGTCGACAGCTACATCGCCGGCAAGGGCCTGGTGCAAGCGGCGATGCAGGGCCTGTTCACGGTCGCTGACATGGGCGGCGAGGGCGAAATAGCGCGCGGCGAATTCATGCGCTTCTTCGCCGAGGCGCCGTGGTACCCGACCGCGCTGCTGCCCAGCCAGGGCGTGCAATGGGCGGCGGTGGACGGCACGTCAGCAAACGCGACCATCGCGGACGGCCTGCTCACACTGACCCTGCTGTTCCACTTCAACGACGCCGGCCTGATCGACTCGGTGCGTGCCGAGGCCCGTGGCAGCATGGTCGGAAAGGAGATGGTGATGAGGCCTTGGGAATGCGGCCTGTCCAACTACCAGGTACGCAACGGCATGACCGTACCGATCACCGGCGAAGCCGCATGGGTGCGGCCCGACGGGCGCAAGCCGTACTTTCGCGGCAGCCTGAAGACGGTGACTTACGAGTGGGCGCCTAGCCTGTCCGCATGAGCCCGCCGGGCCGCCCCAAGGCGAATACCGGAGTGCGCAGCGCGACGCGCCGAGGCTTGCTGACCCTGCTGGTGCTGGCGCCGATCGGCATGGCGCTTTGGATCGGCTGGCGGTTCGACATCGACATGCAGCGGGCCCGCGCCCACGCGGCACAGTGCAGCGTGCTGCTGCAAACACGCTGCGGCCCGATCGAATACCAGGAGGCTGGAACCGGTGTGCCGCTGCTGGCCGTGCACGGCAGCGGCGGCGGGCACGACCAGGGCATGGCGTTTGCGGGCGCCCTGGCAAAACAAGGCATCCGGGTGATCGCGATGTCGCGCTTCGGCTACCTGCGCACGCCAATGCCCGCCGATGGGTCGGCGGCAGCGCAGGCCGATGCGCATGTGTGCTTGCTCGACGCGCTGGGCATTCGCCGGGCAGCCATCATGGGCGGCTCTGCCGGCGCACCGTCTGCGCTGCAGATGGCCATTCGCCACCCAGATCGGGTCAGCGCGCTGGTATTGCTGGTGCCGCTGACCTACAAACCCCCGACGCAGGCCGACTCGGCGCCGCCAATGCCAGCGTGGGTCGAGAACACGATGATGCGGTTGATCGGCTCCGACTTCCTGTTCTGGGCCGCACTTCATGTCGCACGCGATCAGGTGATCAAGGTCGTGCTGGCCACGCCGCCCGAATTGCTGACGGGCGCCAGCCCGCAAGAACGGGCGCGCGTCAACGCGATGCTCGCCAACATCCTGCCTGTGTCCGCCCGCGCTCAAGGTTTGATCGGCGACACGGCGGCAAGCAAACACCTGACGCCATCACCACTGGCATCCATCCATCTACCGACGCTGGTCATCAGCGCCCGTGACGACCGCTACGGCACGTATGCCAGCGCGCAATACACCGCGAACGAGATCGATGGCGCCAAGTTCATCGGCTTCGATGAAGGTGGGCACACCTGGGTCGGGCACGACGACGTGGTTCAAGCAGAGATCGTGAAGCTGCTGATCGCGCCCACGCGGCACTGACGCTCGTGACCGCCGGTGAAGAGCGAACAGGCCCGCCGCGTCGCGAGACGTCGGCGGGCCTGCTGACGAACGGTGCCGGGTCAGGCGCGGCGGCGGCGCACCACGCAGCCGATACCGGCCAGGCCGAGCGCCATCAGGGCGTAGGTCGACGCTTCGGGCACGAGCTGGTATTGGAAGGTGAGTGTGCTGTCACGCAGGTAGTGGGCGTCGGCCGACTCGAAGTTGTCGTCGAAGGTCTCGAACAACTCGATCCGAAGTTTGCCATCGGCTTCGACGCGGAAGTCCAGCCCCAGGCCGACCAGGTCGACCACGCCGCCGCTGTTGTAGTTGCCCGCGCCGCTGAAGGTGTCGGCAAAGGCGGCCGTCAGATTGACGCCGGCCCCCTGGGACAAATCTGTGAAGCCGATCGCCGCTTCAGACAGCCAGCTCAAGCCGACGGTCTCGATGTTCAGGTTCCAGCCGATCCCCGTCACGCGCGCATGGGCGCCCAGGTTCAGCGTGTCGACGAAGTTGAGGGGCGAGCCGAAGCCGTCGATGCTGTCGAGGCCGGCGACGCTGAAGTCCACCGTCAGGGGGGCGAAAACTCCCATCGGCCCATGCGCATGGTTTCCCGCGCCGCTGAGCGAGCTTCCCGCCGCGGCGGGCTTCGCCTGCGCGGCCGAGATGCCGAACGTGAGCACCACGGCCGCCAGAGCGGCCACCAGACTCGAAATGCGTTGATGGAACATGACACGTTCTCCTGGAGTTTGAGTGGGCCTTCATGGTAGTGAATGCACGCAACTCGATACCCCCAGAACCCACAGCGGGTTTCCCCTCGACGGCCGCACAAATCACGATTGACAGCGCGTGCTGCGGGCCGCGAACTCGCCGTTTCTCAATGCCGTTGGGCGAGGTTTGTCAGGCGGGTCATCTGCCCGGGCGTGCGGCCGAACGTGCCAGTGTCGGGCGCGATGGCTGGCCGAATACCCGCGCCCGCAGTGGCGGTGCGAGCAGCCGGTCGAGCGACCAGCGGCCCGGGCCCCACAGCAGCAAGCCGGCGAGCAGGCTGCCCCAGAACACGTGCTGCTGAAACGCCGCGTCGGCGATCTCGGCCAGGCTCAGCACGGCAACGATGTTGAGCACGAACAGGCCCAACGCGGCAAAGCGCCCGCCGAGACCGAACACGAGCAGCACCGGCAGCGCCAGTTCGGCCGCCGTGCCCAGGGTGGCCGCGAGCGTGGGGTTCAGCAGCGGCACGTGGTACTCGTCCATGAACAGCGCGAGCGTGGTGTCCCAGTCGTGCAGCTTGGTCAGGCCGGAGCGGAAGAACACGCTCGCCACGTAGCAGCGCGCCAGCAGCAGCGCTGCCGGTTGCAGGGTCTCAAGGAGCGCGAAGGCGCGCTCGGCCAGCACCCACAAACGGGCGAGCGGGTTGCGGGGCGAAGACGGCGGCATGGGCAAACTCCAGTGACAAGGGACGGCGATCTCAGTCGCCGACCTGCGCGACTTCTTTCAGCCATCCGCCGCGCAAGGCGGCGCCGAGCCAGGCCGCGAAGTCGAAACCCTCGCCGGCGGCGTCGAGCGCCTGCGCCAGATCGGCCTCGCGCGCCAGCGCCTGCATGAAGGCCAGGCCGGGCGCGTCGATCGGGTGGACGACGCCGCGCCAGCCCGCACGCGCAACGACAACGGCCTCGCCCTGCCCTTGCGTTGTGCGCTCGCGCGCCAGCGCGAACAAGGCTTCGTCATGGCCCGCCGCATGCGCCGCATGGATGCTCGCCAGCGGCCAGCGGGAGCCGAACCCCTGCACGCCCGGCATCAGCCGCAGACGCAAGCGCGCGGGCTCGGCGGTCGAGAGCAGCGCCAGCGACGCGGCGTCGAACAGCGCATCGGCGGCGCGCTCGCAGCGGTGCAAGGCCAGGTCGAGGCGGGCACAGTCGGCCAGGTAGGGCCACTCGGCGAGGCCGGGGTGCGCTTCGATCCAGGCCGCGAGCGCCGCGCCCCATTCGCCCAGATCGCCACGCTGCGGTGGCTCGGCGTGCCAGAACTCGCGCGCGAGCTGCGCGAAGGCGGCCGCGCCGAGCAGCGCCTGCACCGTGGGGCAGGCCGCCGCCAGCGCGCGCTCGGCCGAGGCGTGGGCGTTGGCGCGGTAGGCACGAAGCCCGGCCGGCGCGGCTGCTTCGGCTCGCGGCGCCGTGATCGCCGCGAGCAACTCGCGCTGCCGCCGCGCTTCGGCGCCTGCCCCAGCGTTCATCGCGGCAGTTCGGCCTGGTACCGCGCCGCGGTGTGCGCCTCGCCGAGCAGGACCGCGAGCGGCGGCAGATCGGTGTCCCACTCGACCAGCGTTGGAAGCGCGCCGAAGCGGCGCAGCGCGTGGCGGTAGACGGCCCACACGGCGGGGCGGACGCAGCTGCCATGGTCGTCGATCGTGAGCCCGAAATCGGTGTCCTCGCAATAGCCTGCCAGGTGGATTTCGCCGACGATGCCAGCCGGCAAAGCATCGACGAAAGCGCAGCAGTCGGCCAGCGGATCGGCGGCTTTGGCATTGAGCGCGTTGACCATCAGGTTGTTCACGTCGAGCAGCAGCCCGCAGCCGCTGCGTTGGCACAGCGCAGCCAGAAACGCGGCCTCGGCCATCTGCCCGGTGCCGTCATCGGAGCCGAGGTAGGCCGACAGGTTCTCGACCAGGATCGTGCGCCGCAGCCGCGCCTGCACCTGCTCGACGTTGCGCACCATGATGTCGAGCGCGGCCGGGCTGAAGGCCACGGGCAGCAGGTCGTTCGCGTGCAGCACCGGCCCGCCGGCGGCGGCCGGCGCGCGGGCGAAACAGGCG
>JANOVJ010000403.1:0-9032 GCA_031417295.1 bacterium
GAGGACGAACCGGCCATCGAGTGGCGCAACGTGGCGCGTTCGACAGACGGGTTGCGCCCGGGCGACGGTGTGCACGAAGGCGGGGTCGATCAGCAGCGCCTGCAGGCCTGGTGCGCAGGCCGCTCCGGCTACCCCATGGTCGACGCCTGCATGCGCCAGTTGTGCGCCACAGGTTGGCTGAACTTCCGCATGCGGGCGATGCTGGTCAGCTTTGCGGCTTACCACCTGTGGCTGCACTGGCGCGAGCCGGGGCTGTTCCTGGCGCGCCAGTTCCTCGATTTCGAGCCCGGCATCCACTGGAGCCAGATGCAGATGCAGTCGGGCACGACCGGCATCAACACGCTGCGCATCTACTCGCCGGCCAAGCAGGCGCGAGACCAGGATCCGCAGGGCCTATATATCCGGCGCTGGCTGCCGGAGTTCGGCACGGCGGCCTACCCGCGCCCGATCGTCGATGAGCGCACGGCGCTGGCTGCGGCGAAAGAAACACTTTATGGCTTGCGCCAGACGCACGAGGCGCACGCCGAGGCCAGCGCCATCCAGCACAAGCACGGCTCGCGCAAGAGCGGCCTGCCACCGACGGCCTCCAGGAGCCGCCGTGCCGCCGCCGTGCCGGACGGCCAGGGCCAATTGTTCTAGCCGAGCTTCCCGCACTCAACCAGAGCGAGATCGTCATCAAGCTGTTCAACAGACTTCCCGGCTTCGTCAAGTCACCGCCGGGGGCCGAGCAGCGGATCTGGCGGCGCCTGCCGGCCATTCTGTTCGGGGGCACGCTGCTGCCGCTGGGGCTTGCGGGCGTGAACCACCTGCTAGCACCTGCCGCACCCGCCTCGGGTGCCGGCGACAGCGCCATGCTGCTGTGGGACTACGCGATGTTCGGTGTGGTCGTGTTGCACTGGACCCTGGTGCTGACGGTCGGCGTGGGCTGCTTCATCGTCAGGGTAATGAAGGGGCCCGCGTATGTGGCCGACGCCTACCCGTGCCCGGGCGACAACGGCGCGTCGATGACCCGGCCTTGAGCGATCAGCGCGTCGATGCGCGCCATGACCAACAGCCCGTTCGCCGAGTAGGGATCGAACTCCGGCCAGGCGATGTTCGTTTGCGGGTCCACGTCTGACAGCTTGACGCTCGCCATCGACCAATCCCCGTAGCGCCGCGCGATGATGCTTTCGCAGTGGATCAGGGCCAGATCCTTGTGGCGCGGGTCTGCAAAGATGCGCGCATAGAGGCGAGTCACCGTGCCCCGCTCACCCTCGAGCGCTTGCAGGAACACGCCTTGCCCCTCGCAGAGCACGCCGGTGATGTCGTTTTGCCTGTTCCAGGTGTGGGCCTTGCGCAAAATTGAATCGGTCAGCGTCGCGGTTTGCGGGTCGACCGCTTTGCTCACGTAAATCAGGCGGATCAGCATGGTTCAGGTGTCCTGGAGGATGCCGGGTGTGGGCACAACGGCAATGCAGGTTCGGCCGCAAGCGATAGTCATGCAACGCGCTTGGCGAGGATAGCAAGTCGAGCGCCGCGGTGGGGTGGCCCGGTGGGCGATTGCAACTTTCGCCTCGGCTTCGCGTTAGAAAAGGGGTAGAGACTTCCGAGCCGCACCATTCTCATGGACGACCCCCTCCTGCTGGCCCGTATCCAGTTCGCGGCCAACATCACCTTTCACATCCTGTTTCCGACGATCAGCATCGCGCTCGGCTGGGCACTGCTGTACTTCAAGCTGCGGCACAACCGGCTGGCGCGCCGACAGGGGCTGCCGTTCAGCGCAGTCACGCCGTGGCTGCAGGCCTACCGCGTCTGGGTCAAGGTGTTTGCGCTGACCTTCGCACTCGGCGTGGTCAGCGGCATCACGATGAGTTTCCAGTTCGGCACCAATTGGCCCGGCTTCATGCAGACCGTGGGCAACATCGCCGGGCCCTTGTTGGCCTACGAGGTGTTGACGGCCTTCTTCCTCGAAGCCACGTTCCTGGGTGTCATGCTCTACGGCCACAGCCGGGTGGGCAACCGCCTGCACACCGTGGCCACGGTATTGGTGGCGGGCGGCACGACGCTGTCGGCATTCTGGATCATCGTGCTCAATTCGTGGATGCACACCCCTGCCGGGTTCGAGATGCGCGACGGTGTGGCGCACGCCACCGACTGGTGGGCCATCGTCTTCAACCCGTCGATGCCGTACCGCCTTTCGCACATGATGATTGCGTCGGGGCTCACGGTCGCCTTCTTGATGGCCGGCGTCAGCGCCTACCGCTGGCGGCGGGGCGACCGCGGCAGCGATGTCAAGCTGACCATGCGCACCGGCGCCACCTTGGCCGCGTTGCTGATACCACTACAGATCCTGGTCGGCGATCTACATGGCCTGAACACGCTGCGCCACCAGCCGGCCAAGATTGCCGCCATCGAAGCCATCTGGCAGACCCAGAAGGGCGCACCGATGGTGTTGTTCGGCCTGCCCGATGCCGCCACGCAGGCGACGCGCTACGCAATTGAAGTGCCGAACCTCGCTTCGCTGGTGCTCACGCACGAGCTCGACGGCGAGGTGAAGGGGCTGGATGCGTTTGCCGGCAAGCACCCGCCCGTAGCACCGCTCTTCTACAGCTTTCGGATCATGGTCGGCGTCGGCATGCTGATGCTGGCCGTCAGCTGGGTGGCGTGGTGGCAACTGCGCACGGGCAGCCGCCGCCCGGAGCCCGCGCCGGCTTTGACAGGGGTGCTGCTGGCGATGTCGTTCTCGGGTTGGGTGGCGGTGATCGCCGGTTGGTACACCACCGAGATTGGCCGTCAGCCGTGGCTGGTGTACGGCGTGCTCCCCACGGCGCAAGCCGCCGGGCCGGTGCCGGCGCCGACGATCGCGCTCACGCTCGCGATCTACCTCACGCTGTACCTCGCACTGACGGTGGCCTACGTTGCAGCGGTGTTCCGGCTCGCCCGCAAAGGGGCGGCGATCGAGCCGTCGCGCGAAGCTGCCGCTGCCCTGGCCGCGCCGTGCCGGATGAGCGCGGCCTGACGATGAACGGAGTCGATGCCGCACTGCGCGCGCCGGGTGGCTGGCTGCCGCTGGCCTTCCTCGCGATCATGGGCCTGGCGATGTTGGCCTACGTCGTCCTCGACGGCTACGACCTGGGCGTCGGCATGTTGTTGCGCGCGGCCAGCGACAACGACAAGGACACCATGGTCGCGTCAATAGGGCCGTTCTGGGACGCCAATGAAACCTGGCTCGTGCTGGGTGTGGGCATCCTGCTGGTGGCCTTCCCGCCCGCACACGGCGTGATCCTGAGTGCCTTGTATCTGCCGGTGGCGCTGATGCTCGTGGGCCTGACGCTTCGTGGCGTGGCGTTCGACTTCCGCACCAAAGCCGGCGCGCAGCGCAAGGCGATGTGGAACGCGGTCTTCAACGCCGGCTCGGTGCTGGCCAGCCTGGCGCAGGGCTACATGCTGGGGCAGTGGGTCACCGGTTTTCGCGGTGATGGCTGGGCCACGCTGTTTTCGGTGCTGATCGCGGTGTGCTTGCTGGGCACCTACATGTTGCTCGGCGCCAGCTGGCTCATCATGAAAACCGAAGGCGCGCTGCAACTCGCCGCGGTGCGCTGGGCCCGCCGCTGCCTGGGGCTGACGGCCGCGGGCGTGGCTGCGATTTCGGCCGCCACGCCGCTCATCAGCCCGGCCATTTTCGACCGTTGGTTCAGCTTGCCGTACGTGGTGCTGCTGGCGCCGGTGCCGCTGGTCACGGTGTTGCTGTTCTTCATCGTCGAGCGTTCGCTGCGGCGGCTGCCCACGCGCCTGGTGCAGGGCAATGGCTATGGCGACTGGGTGCCGTTCGCTGGCGTGGTGGGCATCGTGATGCTGGCTTTCTACGGCCTCGCCTACAGCCTCTTTCCTTGGCTGGTGGTCGACCGCCTGACCATCTGGCAGGCCGCGAGCAGCAGCGAATCGTTGTGGATAATTTTTGTCGGCGCCTGCGTCGTGCTGCCGGTAATCGTCGGCTACACGGTGTTCAGCTACCGGGTGTTCCAGGGCAAGGCGACGGCGCTCGAATACTGAAGGCGTGCCAAGCCCAGCGCAGCGTGCGCCGACGCACGCCTACCGCGGAGCCTTCACAAAACTGGCGATGTAGTTGACCGCCACGCTGCGCGTCCACCAGGCACTATGGCGTACCGGCAGATAGCGCATGCCGCGCAGGTCATGCAACGCCAGCCCGCAAGCCGCGGAGGCCTGCGCCAACTCGGCGGGCCGGACGAACTGCGCCCAACAGTGGGTGCCCCGGGGCAACACCCGGAAGATGTACTCCGCACCGACGATGGCAGTCACGAAGCTCTGCGGCGTGCGGTTGATCGTCGAGACCAGCAGCAGGCCGCCAGGCCTCAGGTGGCCGGCTGCCTGGTACATGAACGCTTGCAGGTTGTCGACATGTTCCACCACCTCAAGCAGCAGCAGTACGTCGAACAATTCAGCATCGTGGAGCGCAACGCCAGGTTCGCCGACCCGGTAGTCGATACGCAAGCGGCCCGCGTGGGCATGCAGCCGTGCGGCGGCGACGTTCTTCGCCGCGGCATCCACGCCCACCACCTGCGCGCCGCGGGCGGCGAGAGGCTCGCACATCAGGCCGGCCCCGCAGCCGATGTCGGCAATGCGCAGCCCGGTCAAGGCGCCCGTCGAGCGCTCGAAGTGGCAGGCGATCTGCTCGAGCACGTAGCCCAGACGCAAGCTGTTGATGACATGCAAAGGGCGCATCGGCCCCGTGCTGTTCCACCAGGTCGCGGCAAGGCCGTTGAAGCGCTCGACTTCGTCAGCGCGAACGGTGCCGGCGGCTGCGGTTGAGGGCAAGTCGGTGGCCATGCTTCAGAACCGCCGACAGATCTTCACCGCCACCCGCGAACCCGCGCCGACCGCGCCGGCCCACGCGCGCAACGCCAGCGAAGGCGGCCCCCCGCCCACGGCAAGAAGCGCGGCGGCTTCGTCGCGATGGGCGATTTCGTCACTGCGACAGGCTTGCAGCAGCGCCCGCAGTGCCTGCCAGGGTGGACGGCTGTGGCCCGGGTCGTGCCGGTCGATCGACTCGATCTGCTCGGCGTAGTGCTGGTCGACAAAGGTCTCAACCGCCTCGATGGTGGCGTACACCGCCCGTGGCCCGAACCACGCGGGCAGCGCGCCAGTCAGCCAGCCGGCGACGCGCCACAACGGCAACAGCCGGCTGCGGTGTTGCGGTGCCAGCAGCGACTCGATCTGGGCGAGATGGGCCGCCTCGGTGGCGAGATGCCGTTGCGCAAAGTGGCTCACGCCGGCGTCGCGGGTGACGGCTAGGATGCCGCGGTAGATCATCACGGCACCGCTCTCGCCAGCGTGATCGCTGCGCAGATCTGATCGCAGTGCTTCCAGCGGAAGGCGGGCGGCGGTGTCGAACTCGGCGGCCCGGGCCGGCGCGTGCGCCAGGGTGTCGGGGTCGGCCTCGTCGCCATTCGCGTGCGCACGCCAGACCGGCGACGCCTGCGCCGATGATGGCGGTGCGTGGTCCGGCCCGACGGGTCGGTACACTGTCGCGATGATGGTTTGTTGGGCGTTTTTTGTGGTGTTCATGCGGTCGGCTTTGGCGTGTTCCCGCAACCTTTACGCCAGAAAGGCGACAGAGTTGCATGCCGACGCTTGATTTTTGTCGCGCCAGAGATTTGTTTGCGGGCGCTGCAACTTTGTGTGTGCCGTGGCGTTATTTGGCTGACCCACAGCCGCTGGCTGTGCCGCGCAAGAATCCGCCCGCGCTGCAATCGACGAGGCGTCTGCCGTCGGTGTCCCGGAGGCGTGGTTGAGCGAACCCGAACTTGCGGGCGGCATCGATGCGGCGTTGGTCGCACGGGCGCAGCAAGGTGAGAGGGTCGCGTTTGAGGTGTTGGTGGTCAAGTATCAACGCCGGGTTGCCGCAACGGTTCGGCGCCTTGTGCGTGAAGATCGAGTCGCCGAAGAACTGACGCAGGAGGTTTTCTTGAGTGTTTTCCTTGCATTGCCAAGCTTCAAGCCCGATGGCGATTTCGCCGCGTGGCTGTTCACGATTGCCCGCAACGCGGCACGCAGCTACTTGCGCAGTGCGCAGAACCGGCAGGATGACCGGCCCATTCAACTGCCGGGTGAAGCCGGTGACAACGAGCGGTTCGGGGTCGCAGCGAGCCCTGAGGAAGAAGTCATGGCGCAGCAGCTGTTTGCACGCATCGACACCGAAGTGGCGGCGTTGCCCGAGGTCCAGCGCCGCGCACTCCTGATGCGCGAAATCGATGGCCTGGACTACAAGGCCATCGCGCTGGCGCTGCAGCAGCCCGTCAACACCGTCAAGTCCCACATCTTTCGGGCGCGCGAGGCAATCGCCAGTCGTGTGCGGCCGCTGCTCGCGCCAACGCGCGACCGGCGCTGGTAGGGGGCATGCCGTGAACGAAGCCTCACGCCTTCTGGACGGCGACCTGACGGCCGCAGAACTGACCACCCTGCTCGAGCGCCTGAAACACGACGCCGCCTTTCGCGACGAGATTGCGGCGCAGCAGCTTGTCCGTGATGGTCTGGGCGGCCTGCGCACGCTGGACGACGGCTACACCTTGCGCATCCTCGCCAGGTTGCGCTGCGCCTCATCAGGGGAAAAGTGAGCGGCGTCCGACGCCGGGGTGGCTACCAAGGAATTCCAGGTTCCACGGTTCGGTTGTCGGTGCCGCTGCCGAGCCTGTGGCCCCAGCGGCCCAAGCCCCCACCCGCCCGTCGCGCGCGCGGGCTTCCTACTTCGAAGGCGCGGTCCGTTGCGCGTCGAGCAGTCGCCGAAGCGACTCGGCCCGGTCCTCGATCTGAACCGAGGCGATCCCGAGAAACGGCTCGCTGTCCGCGCGCTGAGCCTCGGGGGTGGCCTCGCGCCACGCGCCGAGAACCTGGTGGCCGAGTCGGTAGAGCTCGCGGTTCTTCGCCTCTGCCTCCGAGAGCGCGGTGACACTGCGTTCCAGCAAGGCAAGCAGAACAGCCTTCAGTCGAAGCTGCTCATCCCTTGCGAGCACGGTAGTCGCCAACTGGCGTTGACTCTCGTCAAACTGGAGCGCCGCTGCCGCTTGATCGCTGCGCAGGGCCGCCTGTTCCGCCGCGAGCCGATCGCGCTCGGCCCCGACCCGCCTGAGCTCGGCATCGAGCGCCTGGCGTTGGCCGAGGGCCGACTTCTCAGCCTTCCTCGCTACGGCAAGCATTTGTTCAAGGCCGATGCGTTCCTGTTCCAGCGCCGCCTTGTCGCGCTGAAGCGCGAGCTTGTCCTGTTGCGCCGCCTGCAGCGCGGTCTGCGCGCGGCGCAGAGACTCGCGTACCAGCGTCAGGCGCTTGTCCTTGTCTTCCTGCGCATTCACCGGGCCAGGCACCAGGATGGCGCCGCAGATGGCGAGGAGCAGGGTGGCCAGCCCACGGCCTGTCGGTGAAGCCCCGGACAAGACCCGGCGGCTTGATTGCACGGCGACGCCCGGGGCCGAGTCAGAAGCGAACATTGACTTCCACCTGCAGCAGATCGATTTTCAGCGGGGCGCTGCTCAGGTTGCCGCTGATGGAGGTGGGGTCGCCCGGGATGGCGAGGAAACGCACCCCGTCGTCCAGGTTCTTCGTGCTCGTGAAGCGCATGCCCAGGGTCGCGCGGCGGTCGAACGCATAGGTGGCGCCGATGCTGTAGCCCTCGTAGTTGGTGCCGCCAAGATGCCAGTTCTGATTCGTCAGGGCATCGATCCAGGCATCCCGCTCGAAGTGACGGTAGGCAAAGAACGCCTGCCAGGCACCTGCGGCAGCCAGGCTGCGGTTGCCGAACAGCACCTGGGCCTGCCATCCGGTCGTCATCTCTGCCAGGTCTGCGATGGCATTCGTGCCCGCACGGCGAACGATGTCGTTGCTGTCGAAGCCCGTGTTGCGAACCCAGTCGAGCGTCAGGCCCAGGTCATAGGGCGCGAAGTGCTTTGCCACGATACCCAGGTTCAGGTTCACCGGCCTGAACCTGGAGGCCAGGCCCCACACCGGCGCTGCGGTGCTGCCGGGCGCGTTGAGGTTGATCAGCGTATTGCCCTTGAGCCGTGCGGACGGCGGGTACTGGCTCGTCTGGTACGGCCTGACGCCGGCCAGGGCACCCCCGGGCGGCAGTTCGTTCTCACGCACGCCCTCGACGTTCGAGAACTCGAACAGCGCCACGGCCGCGCGCAGGCCCCATTGGTCATCGATGGCCCAGTCGATGCCGGCCTGCCCGCCGTAGAGCCACTTGTCGCGGGTCGCGTAGCCGAACTCTTCCAGCGCAAAGGCCCCCGCCGTTGCGAACGCGTAGACGCCGTTGCCCAGACGGATCTCCCCGCGGCCCAGCACACCGTCGAGGCTGAGGTCCTCGGGCCACAGCAGGTCGGTGCCGTAGAACGGCACGGCCATGCGCCCGCCTTCGAGGCCGGCGCCGTGGCTGGGCTCCCAGCGCACCCAGGCGCGGTCAAAGTAGACGGCATACCGGTTGAACCAGTTGCCGAGGGTGACGGATCCTCCGGTCGGCCCCGACGTGCCAGCGGTGGCGATGCGCAGACCTGCCGAGGTGTCTTCGCCCACCTGTGCCAGCACCCCCAGCCGCGCCCGCAAGGTGAACCGGTTTCGGTTCGTCTGGGTGTTGATCAAGTCCGGCGCCCACGCGGGAGATTCGGTCTGCGCGCGGTAGTACTCGGCCGGCAGATTGGCGTCGTCGAAGTTGGCCCCTTCGGCACGCAGGCGCAGGTCGCCTTCGACCGTGATGCTGCGAAGCCAGTTCGGCAGTTGCTTCGCATCCGCCCAGTTCTCCTGGCGCGCGGTTGCCAGCACGTCGAGCTTGATGTCTTCCTTGATCTGCGCCTTCAGGGTTTCGGGTACATAGGGCACACGCACCACGGCCCGCGTATCGCCCCAGCCCGCTTCTGCACCGGCCGCCCTGGGGCTGCCACTGGCCGCAGCCAACTGAGCCTTGCGCAGCAGCTCGTCTGCCTTGGCGCGGGTCAGGAGGCCTTGCTCCACCAGTGCGTCGATGAGCGCCAGCGTCGTGGCTCTCA
>JANOVJ010000404.1:0-6309 GCA_031417295.1 bacterium
GCACCGTGAAGCGCGCGCCGGGGCCGATCGCGGCGCCGGCCGGCTCGGCCGGCCCGGGCCGCGGGCGCAGGTTGGCGTCTGCCAGCGTGACCTCGGCGCCGTGCTGGGCAGCGATCTCGCGCACGATGGCCAGCCCCAACCCGGAGCCGTCGACCTGCGTGCCGAGCGAGCGGTAGAACGGCTGGAACACCTGCTCGCGCTCGGCCAGCGCAATGCCGGGGCCCGAGTCTTCGACCTGCAGCACCACCACCTGGCCGAACGGGTCGTCAACCACGCGCACGGTCACGACGCCGCCCGCGGGCGTGTACAGCAGTGCGTTGTCAACCAGGTTGCGGATCAGCTCGCGCAACAGCAGCGCGTGCCCGCGCACGATCGGCCCTTGGCGCGCGCCCTGGCGCTGTTGCAAGGCCGCACCGGCGTCGGGCCCCTCATAGCCCAGGTCGATGCGCTTTTCCAGCGAGCGCGCAACGAAGTCGCGCACGGTCTCGGTGGCCAGCCGCGCGAGGTTGACGTCCTGCTGCTGCGACGCATGCTGCTGGTCTTCGGCGCGGGCCATCGCCAGCAGTTGGTTGACCATGTGCGCCGCGCGCTGGCTGGACAGCGCAATCTGCCGCAGCGACTTCTTCAACTGCTGCGGGTCGCTGGTGCCGGCCTCGATCTCGCGCTGGGCCAGCTCGGCCTGCGTCCGCAGCCCCGCCAGCGGCGTCTTCAACTGGTGCGCGGCGTCGGCCAGGAAGTGCTTTTGCGCGCGCATGCTGGTGTCCAGCCGCGCCAGCAGGTCGTTGATGGCGCGCACCAGCGGCGACACTTCCTCGGGCACATCGCGCTCGTCGAGCGGGGACAGGTCGTGGCTCTCGCGGCCGCGGATGCGCTTTTGCAGCGCGTCCAGCGGCGCGATGCCGCGCAACAGCGCGAACCACACCAGCAGTACCGCCAGAGGCAGGATGATGAACTGCGGCAGGATCACGCCCTTGATGATCTCGGTCGCCAGGCGCGAGCGCTTGCCCAGCGATTCAGCCACCTGCACCACCGGCCCGGCAGGCACGCCGCCGGCATCGCCAGCGGCGCTGGCGGCCGCGCTGACGTAGACCCACAGGTAGGCCACCCGCACGTCGGTGTTGTTGACGATGTCGTCGCGAAAGTGCAGTTGGCCAGCCGTGCCTCGCTCGGTGTCGAGCGGCACCGGGATCGCGGTGTCGCCGCTCAACAGCTCGCCGCGCAGGCCGAGCACCTGGTAGTACACGTCGTCCGACTCGTCGGCGCGCAGCAGGCCGGCCGTGCCCGCCGGAAGCTTGAACCGGGCCACCGGCGGCCCGCCAGGAACGGCCTGGATCACGACCTGCTGCGCCAGCAAGCGGGCCATCTCGCCGAGTTCGCGGTCGAACGGCTTGTGGGCGATGTTCTGCGCCACCAGCCAGGTGAGCAGCACGCTCAGCGGCCACAGCAGCAGCAGCGGGGCGAGCATCCAATCGACGATCTCGCCGAACAGCGAACGTTGTTCCTTTTGTGCGGGCATGGCGGGCTAGGCGGCGATTTTCTCCAGGCAGTAGCCCAGGCCGCGAACCGTCGCGATGCGCACCGGTCCCTGCTCGATCTTCTTGCGCAGGCGGTGAATGTAGACCTCGATCGCGTTGTTGCTGACCTCTTCGCCCCACTCGCACAGCCGTTCGACCAATTGGTCCTTGCTCACCAGGCGGCCGGCGCGTTGCAGCAACACCTCGAGCAGCGACAGCTCGCGCGCGGAGAGATCGATCATCTGCTCGCTGATGTAGGCCACGCGCCCGGTGGCGTCGAAGGTGAGCGGGCCGTGCTTGATGAGCGTGGCCGCGCTGCCCAGCCCGCGCCGCGTCAGCGCCCGCACACGGGCCTCGAGCTCCTGGAGCGAGACCGGCTAGGCCATGTAGTCGTCGGCCCCGAGGTCGAGGCCCTTGACGCGCTGCTCGACGCTGTCGGCCGCGGTGAGGATCAACACCGGCACGCTGGAGCCGCGGCCGCGCAGCTTGCGCAACACCTCATGGCCGTGCATCTTCGGCAGGCCGAGATCGAGGATCAGGCAGTCGAATTCATGCGTCGCCAGCGCCGCGTCGGCCTCGCTGCCGCTGCCCACGTGATCGACCGCGTAGCCGGCACTGCGCAGCGACCGCAGCAGCCCGTCGGCCAGCACCTGGTCGTCTTCGGCGATGAGAATTCGCATCACAGGTTCCTTGCGCGAACTGGCGCTGGGCGGCCATCGAAAATCATTGTAGGGTTCGGTCCTCCCATGAAGTGGGGGTACCGCAAGTACTGTACAAACATCCAGCTTCTGCAATAATCTGCTCCACTTTCTCCGGAGAACCCCATGGACACCGCCGTCAAATCGAGCATGAACCCTGAAAAAGCCAAGGCCCTCGCGGCCGCGCTGGCGCAGATCGAAAAGCAGTTCGGCAAGGGCTCGATCATGCGGCTCGGCGAGGGCGAGGCGATCCGCGACATCGAGGTCGTCTCCACCGGTTCGCTCGGCCTCGACATCGCGCTCGGCGTGGGCGGCCTGCCGCGCGGCCGGGTGGTTGAAATCTATGGCCCCGAATCGTCGGGCAAGACCACGCTGACGCTGCAAGTCATCGCCGAGATGCAAAAGCAGGGCGGCGTCAGCGCCTTCATCGACGCCGAGCACGCGCTCGATGCGCAGTACGCCGAAAAACTCGGCGTCAATCTTCAAGAGCTGCTGATCTCGCAACCCGACACCGGCGAGCAGGCGCTGGAAATCGTCGATGCGCTGGTGCGCTCGGGCTCGGTCGATCTGATCGTCATCGACTCGGTGGCCGCGCTCACGCCCAAGGCCGAGCTCGAAGGCGACATGGGCGACAGCCTGCCCGGCCTGCAGGCGCGGCTGATGAGCCAGGCGCTGCGCAAGCTCACCGGCTCGATCCAGAAGACCAACACCACGGTCATCTTCATCAACCAGATCCGGATGAAGATCGGCGTCATGTTCGGCTCGCCCGAAACCACCACCGGCGGCAATGCGCTCAAGTTCTACGCCTCGGTGCGGCTCGACATCCGGCGCATCGGCTCGATCAAGAAGGGCGACGAGGTGATCGGCAACGAGACCAAGGTCAAGGTCGTGAAGAACAAGGTCGCGCCGCCGTTCAAGACCGCCGAGTTCGACATTCTTTACGGCGAAGGCATCAGCCGCCAGGGCGAGATCATCGACATGGGCGTCGAGGCCGGCGTGGTTGAAAAATCCGGCGCCTGGTACGCCTACAAGGGCGAAAAGAACGGCCAGGGCAAAGACAACGCGCGCGAGTTCCTGCGCGAGAACGCCGCCCTGGCGGTCGAGATCGAGAACAAGGTGCGCGCGGCGGTGGGCATCCCGCTGCTGCCGACCGGTGAGGCCGTGGCGTCGCCGCCACCGGCCAAGGGCAAGGCCGCCAAGGAATAGCGCGCATGGCGGGCATCGCGCGGGGCGCTGGTGGGGCGGCACTTCCGCACCCGATCCAGTATCAAGGCAGCAAGCGCGCCCTTGCCGGGCGCATCCTGGCGCAGTTCCCGGGCGCTGTGCAAACGCTGTACGAGCCGTTCGCAGGGTCTGCGGCGCTCAGTATTGCGGCGGCTGCTGCTGGGCGTGCCGCGCGGTTCGCGATCAACGATCTCAACCGCCCTCTGGCGGCGCTGCTGGAACGGATCGTGAATCGTCCGCAGCAGGTCGCAGACCGCTACGAAGCCGAGTGGCAGGCTCAGGGCGACGGTGCCGAGGCCAGCGTCAGTCACTTCAATCGCGTCCGGGAGCAGTTCAACGCTTCTCAGTCGCCCGAGCACCTGCTGTTCCTGCTGTCCCGCTGCATCAAGGGGGCGGTGCGCTACAACCGCGACGGCCACTTCAACCAGAGCCCCGACAAACGCCGGCGGGGCACGCGGCCCGAAAGAATGCGGGCCAACATCATGGGTGTGTCGTCGCTCCTGAAGGGCCGCGCCACGTTCACCGCTCTCGACTACGTGCGGGCCGTGGCGGAGGCGACACCTGACGACCTGATCTACATGGACCCGCCCTACCAAGGGGTCTCGGGCGGTCGCGATGCACGCTACGTGGCCGGGCTCGATTTCGACGCCTTCGTGGAAGCCCTCGCGTCGTTCAATGTGCGACGCCTGCGCTACATGGTGAGCTTCGACGGCCGTCTTGGCGACCGGCAATACGGCGTGACGCTGCCCCCGGCATTGGGCCTGAAACGGCGTGACCTTGTCGCTGGGCGCTCGAGCCAGGCGACCTTGCTGGGGCGAGACGAGATCACCGTGGAATCCCTGTACCTGTCGCCTGCGCTGTTCGAGGCCCGAGGCGCGAAGCGGGCGGCGGCGCTCATCGGCCGGCGCATGAGGGTCGAGCGCGAGGGGAAATGAAGTCCAAGCCTGCGCCCTCGCTCAAGGCCCGGGCGTTGCAACTGCTCGCCCAGCGCGAGCACAGCCGCGTCGAGTTGCGCCGCAAGTTGCTGGCGTTCGCGGTGCAGCAGGCGGCGGCCACTGCGAAGGCCGATGCCGCCGCCGAAACGGCAGCCACCGCCTCGGCCGGCACGGCGTTCTCGCGCCGCTTGCTGCCCACGGCGGATCTGCAGGCCGGCGCTGACACGCTACTCGACTGGCTGGCCGCCAACGGGCACCTGAGCGAAGCCCGGTTCGTGGAAGCGCGGCTGCGCACCCGCACGCCCCGGCTGGGCAACCAGCGCATTCGCCACGAGCTGGCCCAGCATGGGCTGCAGTTGGCGCCCGAAGAGGCCCAAGCGCTCAAGGACAGCGAGTTCGCCCGTGCCCACAACGTGTGGACGCGCAAGTTCGAGGCCGCGCCTGCCGACGCTGCGTCGCGTGCGAAACAGGCTCGGTTTCTGGCGGCGCGCGGGTTTTCGCCCGACGTGATCCGGCGCTTGCTGCGCGGCGACGACGAGTGAGTCTGCCCCCGACGCGTGCGTCGGGTTGGTGCAGTGCAAGGTGCTACATTGCCCGCACTTTCGCTCCACCCGGCGCGGCTCTTCCTCCTCAACTCCGCAAGCGGCACCACCATGAAGATCCACGAATACCAGGGCAAGGAAATCCTGCGCCAGGCCGGCGTGCCGGTGCCGCGCGGCTACCCGGCGTTCACGGTCCGCGAGGCGACCGAGGCGGCGCAAAAGCTTGGCGGCCCGGTGTGGGTGGTCAAGGCGCAGATCCATGCTGGCGGGCGTGGCAAGGGCGGTGGCGTGAAGCTGGCGCGTTCGCTCGACGAGGTGCAAAAGTTTGCCGGTGAAATCCTCGGCATGCAGTTGAAGACCCACCAGACCGGCCCCGAAGGCCAGAAGGTGCGGCGGCTGCTGATCGAAGAAGGCGCCGACATCCAGAAGGAGTACTACGTCGCCGCCGTGACCGACCGCGCAACCCAGCGCGTGGCGATGATGGCCAGCAGCGAAGGCGGGATGGACATCGAGGAGGTGGCGCACAGCACGCCGGAGAAAATCTTGAAGGTCTTCATCGACCCGCTCGCCGGCATGACCGACGCGCAAGGGCTGGAGCTGGCCAACGGGATCGGCGTACCTGCCGCCTCGCAGGCGCAGGCGGTCGATGTGTTCAAGAAGCTCTACCAGGCCTACATGGACACCGACTGTTCGCTGGCCGAAATCAACCCGTTGATCCTCGAAGGCGCCAAGGACGGCAAGCCGGGTGCCATCAAGGCGCTCGACGCGAAGTTCAACTTCGACTCCAACGCGCTGTTCCGCCACCCCGAGATCGTGGCCTACCGCGACCTCGACGAAGAAGACCCGGCCGAAATCGAGGCCAGCAAGTTCGACCTCGCCTACATCCAGCTCGACGGCAACATCGGCTGCCTCGTCAACGGCGCCGGCCTGGCGATGGCGACGATGGACACGATCAAGCTCTTCGGCGGCGAGCCCGCCAACTTCCTCGACGTGGGCGGCGGCGCCACGGCCGAGAAGATCACCGAGGCCTTCAAGATCATGCTCGCCAGCCCGAAGGTGAAGGCGATCCTGGTCAACATCTTCGGCGGCATCATGCGTTGCGACACCGTCGCCGAAGGCGTGATCGCGGCCTGCAAGGCAACCAATCTGAGCGTGCCGCTGGTGGTGCGCATGAAGGGCACCAATGAAGACCTGGGCAAGAAGTTACTTGCCGAGTCGGGGCTTCCGATCATCAGTGCCGACACGATGGCCGATGCGGCCACCAAGATCGTCGCGGCCGTGAAATGACCCAACCCCTTAGCGCCTTCGGCGCTCCCCCTCAAGGGGGCCGAGGCCCGCGGCGGCGGCTTGGCAAAGACATCGAGACGAGGCCCGAATGAGCATCCTGATCAACAAG
>JANOVJ010000405.1:0-8292 GCA_031417295.1 bacterium
GTGGCCGAACGGGGTGTACTTCTCGTCGATGTCGGAATCCTTCACGCCCTTGCTGTTCAGGAAGGCGCGCAGGATCTTGTTCGTCGTGCGCGGGTACACATAGTCGGTGCCCAGCAGCACCCAGCGCTTGGCGCCGCCACCGGCCTTGCTCATCAGGTACTCGACGGCAGGAATTGCCTGCTGGTTCGGCGCCGCGCCGGTGTAGAACACGTTCTTCGAGAGTTCCTCGCCTTCGTACTGCACCGGGTAGAAGAGCAGGCTGTTCAGTTCCTCGAACACAGGCAGCACCGACTTGCGGCTCACGCTGGTCCAGCAGCCGAAGGTCGCGACAACCTTGTCTTGGGTGATCAACTGGCGCGCCTTCTCGGCGAACAGCGGCCAGTTCGAGGCTGGGTCCACGACCACGGCTTCGAGTTGCTTGCCGAGCAGGCCGCCCTTGGCGTTGACTTCGGCGATCGACATCAACACGGTGTCCTTGAGCACGCTCTCGGAGATGGCCATGGTGCCCGACAGCGAGTGCAGCACGCCGACCTTGATGGTGTCGGCCGCGTAGGCGTTGAACGAAAGCAGGCTGGCCGCGGCGAGCGCTGCGCTCACGCCCTTGAGTGCATGACGACGTTTCATGGAACGATCCTCCGGATTTTGGGTGGGTAGGTGCAAGACGACATCTTGGTCAAAGCGATTGAGCAAGCTGCGTGCCAGAAGCCACTTCGGTGCGGTGTGCCACGGGCAGCGGTGTGAACCCCGCCGCCGTGGCGGTGCGGCGCATCCGGCGGCGCACCAAACTGGCACTTCAGCAAACGCCACTTTTTTGCTTTTCGCCGCGCCGCAACAGCCGCGTATTGCCTGCTTGGCGGCCCGAATTCAATTGGGTAAGATGAATCTCGAACCGACCGCCAGGGCACCCGATGGAATTGACACCGCGCGAGAAAGACAAGCTGCTGCTCTTCACCGCCGCGCTGCTGGCCGAGCGGCGCAAAGCCCGCGGCCTGAAGCTCAACTACCCGGAGTCGATCGCGTTGATCAGCGCCGCCATCATGGAAGGCGCGCGCGACGGCAAGAGCGTGGCGGCTCTCATGAGCGACGGCAAGACCGTGCTCACCCGCGCCGACGTGATGGACGGCGTGGCCGAGATGATCCCCGACATCCAGATCGAAGCCACCTTCCCCGACGGCACCAAGCTGGTGACCGTGCACCAACCCATTGCATGAATCGGCATCAACGGAGCCTGCGCATGAAATCACTCTTTGCCACTGTGGCTGTTTCCGCCGCAACCCTTGCCCAGGCCCATTCAGGGCATGGCGCGGCCACGGCCGCCCATTGGCACGCCACCGACACCTGGGGTTTTGTGTTGCTTGCCGCCGCGCTCGGCGTGGCGCTGTGGATGCGGCGAGGCCAGCGATGATCGTGCCCGGCGAACTCTTCACCGACGACGGCGACCGGCTGCTCAACGTTGGGCGGCGCACCGTGACGCTGATCGTCGAGAACAGCGGCGACCGGCCGATCCAGGTCGGCTCGCACTATCACTTTGCCGAGACCAATGCCGCGCTCGCGTTCGATCGCGCGGCGGCGCACGGGATGCGGCTCAACATTGCTTCGAGCACGGCGGTCCGGTTCGAGCCGGGCCAGCAGCGGACGGTGGAGCTGGTCGACTTTGGTGGGGATCGGAAGGTGTTTGGTTTTCGTGGTCTCGTCCAAGGAGCGCTCTGATGGACCCCCAAGCTCACATTCGTTCGCTGCCCCCCGAGGGGGCGCTCGCCTCCCTTGGGGCGGCCCGGCGGGAGGCGTGATGGCCACCCTCCCCCGCCGCGCCTATGCCGAGATGTACGGCCCCACCGTCGGCGACCGGGTTCGCCTGGCCGACACCGACCTGATGATCGAAGTCGAACAAGACTTCACGCTCCGTGCCGGCAGCTACGGCGAAGAGGTGAAGTTCGGCGGTGGCAAGACCATCCGCGACGGCATGGGCCAGAGCCAGCGCGTCAACGGCCCCGGCCCGGGCGACGCGGTCGATTGCGTGATCACCAACGCGCTGATCCTCGACCACTGGGGCATCGTCAAGGCCGACATCGGCCTGCGTGGCCAGCGCATCTGCGCCATCGGCAAGGCCGGCAACCCCGACGTGCAGCCCGGCATCGACATCGTGATCGGCCCGGGCACCGAAGTGATCGCGGCCGAAGGCATGATCGTCACGGCCGGCGGCATCGACAGCCATATCCACTTCATCTGCCCGCAGCAGTTCGACGACGCGCTCGCCAGCGGCGTGACCACGCTGATCGGCGGCGGCACCGGCCCGGCCACCGGCACGTTGGCCACCACCTGCACGCCCGGCCCGGAGAACCTGGCGCGCATGCTGCAAGCCGGCGATGCGTTCGCGATGAACCTGGGCTTCCTCGGCAAGGGCAACGCGAGCCAGCCCGAGGCGCTGCGGCAACAAATCGAGGCCGGCGCCATCGGCTTGAAGCTGCACGAGGACTGGGGCACCACGCCCTCGGCCATTGACTGCTGTCTTGCGGTCGCCGAAGAAACCGACACCCAGGTTTCGATCCACAGCGACACGCTGAACGAATCGGGCTTCGTCGAAGACACGATCGCGGCGACGAAGGGCCGCACGCTGTGCGCCTTCCACACCGAAGGCGCGGGGGGTGGCCACGCGCCCGACATCCTGCGCGTGGTGGGCGAGCAGAACTTCCTGCCGTCGTCGACCAACCCGACCATGCCCTACACAGTCAACACCGTCGACGAGCACCTCGACATGCTGATGGTCTGCCACCACCTCGACGCGAGCATCGCCGAAGACCTGGCCTTCGCCGAAAGCCGCATCCGCCGCGAGACTATCGCCGCCGAAGACGTGCTGCACGACCTGGGTGCGATCAGCATGTTCTCGAGCGACAGCCAGGCGATGGGCCGCATCGGCGAGATGGTGCTGCGCTGCTGGCAGACGGCTCACAAGATGAAGGTGCAACGCGGCAGCCTCGAAGGCGACAGCGCCCGCAACGACAACACGCGCGCCAAGCGCTACGTCGCCAAGTACACCATCAACCCGGCGATCGCCAACGGCATTGCGCACGAGGTGGGCAGCATCGAAGTGGGCAAGTGGGCCGACCTGGTGTTCTGGAAGCCGGCGTTCTTCGGCGTGAAGCCCTCCATCATCGTCAAGGGCGGGCTGATCGCGATGGCCGCGATGGGCGACCCGAACGCCAGCATCCCGACGCCGCAGCCGGTGCACTACCGGCCGATGTTCGGCAGCTACGGCGGGGCGGTGGCGCGCGGCTCACTCACCTTCCTCAGCCAGGCGGCGGTGGCGAGCGACCTCCACAACACGCTCGGGCTGCGCAAGCAAGTGTCTGCCGTGAAGCACTGCCGCACGATCGCCAAGCGCGACATGGTGCACAACGCGTATGCACCGGCGATGCACATCGACGCCCAGACCTACGAAGTGCGCGCCGACGGCGTGCTGCTGACCTGCGAGCCAGCGGTGGTGCTGCCGATGGCGCAGCGGTACTTCCTGTTCTGAGCGGCGAAGCCCGGGGTCTGCCGGGAAAACCTGAAGCGACCGCAGCTTGCAGAGTTGGCACGCGAGCCTTACGATTGTGCTTTTCGTAAGGAGCCGTCATGTCCGAATCCACCATCACGTCCAAAGGCCAGACCACCGTGCCGCGGCAGGTGCGCGAGCAGGTTGGTGCCGGGCCTGGCACGCGGCTGGTGTGGCATGTCATGCCGGGGGGCTGCCTCATGGTCAGAGCCAAGACCCATTCCGTGCTCGACCTGGCCGGGATGCTGAAATCGCCAAGGAAGAAGCCCGTCTCCATCGAGGACATGAATCCCTGGCGCTGAACGGGCAAGCGCGTGTCAGCCCTCGATACCAACGTCCTGGTCCGGTTTGTGGTGCAGGACGACGCGGTTCAAAGCAAGGCAGCCGCGCGCTTGATTCGCAGCGGAGTCCATGCGGGCAACCCCCTGTTCGTGCCGGTCACGATCCTGCTGGAGCTTGAGTGGGTGCTGCGCTCCGCATTCGGGTTCGACAAGGCAGCGGTGCTGCACGCGCTGTTCCGGCTGCTCGGGTCGTTCGAGCTGAACTTCGAGTCTGAAAGTGCGGTGGAAGCCGCCGTCGAGCAGTACCAGCGTCGCACGGCCGACTTTGCCGACTGCTTGCACGCCGCACTGGCCGGTCAGGCCGGCGAGCAGCCACTCTGGACCTTCGACAAGGCGGCGGCAAAAGTCGAAGGCGCACGACTCTTGGCGTGACAGGTCAGGGACCGCCCTGGGTCGAAGGCGGCATGCGTTGCAAACGTGGCGCCAACGCGTCGCTGACGTGGCCCTGCACGCTCACCCCAGCACAAACCCCTCGTAGCCCCGGCCCGCCACCTCGGCGCACTTGTCGGCATAGGGCGGGAAGCCCAGCAACGGCATGAACATGCGCGGCTTGCCGGGGATGTTGGCGCCCAGGTACCAGGAGTTGCAGGTCAGGAACACGCTGCGCGATGCGACTGCGTTGACGTGCGCGACCCATTGCGCTTCCGCCGCTTCGGTCGCCTCGATCGTGGCGTGGCCGTTCGCATCGAGGTGGGCGATGCAATCGGCGATCCAATCGACATGGTGTTCTATCGACACCATCACGTTGGTGAAGGCCGAGGTGCTGCCCGGCCCTGCGATGTTGAACAGGTTCGGGAAGCCATTGACCATCAGCCCCAGGTAGTTCAGCGGCCCGGCGCGCCACTTCTGCTGAATGGGCACGCCGCCACGGCCGTGCAGGTCGAGGCGCATCAGCGTGCCGGTCATCGCGTCGAAGCCGGTGGCCAGCACCAGTGCGTCGAACGCGAACTCGCGCCCGTTCGTCGTCAGGCCGGCGGGCGTGACGGCGTCGATCGCGTGTTCGCTCACATCGACCAGCCGCACGTTCGGGCGGTTGAAGGTTTCGCAGTAGCCGTCGGCCACGCACAGGCGCTCGCAGCCGAGGGTCTGCTTCGGCGACAGCAGCCGTGCGGTCTCGGGATCGTTCACGACAGACCGAATCTTTCCGCGCACGAACTCGGCAGCCAGTGCATTGGCGCCTTCGTCGAGCAGGATGTCGCGGTAGGTGCCGAGGAAGCCGAAGCCACCGATGCGCCAGCGCGCCTCGAACGCAGCCTCGCGTTCGGCCGCGCCCACCTCCAGCGCCGACTGCGGATTCGGCGGCAGCTCCGAGCCGATGCCCGCCGCCATGCGGCCGTTGCGTGCCCGAAAGCCGGCGTAGTCGGCCTTGATGCGCGCCTCGTAGGCGGCGTCCAGCGGCCCGTTGTGCGCCGGCACAACGTAGCTCGCGGTGCGCTGGAACACGGTCACTTCACGGGCCTGCTGCGCGATGCGCGGGATCACCTGCACCGCCGAAGAACCGGTGCCGATGACGCCGACGCGCAGGCCGCTGAAGTCCACCGGCTCATGCGGCCAGCAAGCGGTGTGGAAGGCCGGGCCGGCAAAGCTGTCGAGGCCGGGAAAGGCCGGCGTGTTCGGCGTCGACAACCCGCCGCTGGCCATCACCAAAAATCTCGCCGACCAGGCTTCGCCGCTTTCAGTGCGCACCTGCCAGCGTTGTGCGGCCTCGTCGAACGCGGCGGCGGCAATGCGCGTGTCGAGCTGAATGCCGTCGCGCAGACCAAAGCGGTCGGCCACGTGGTTGGCATAGCGCAGCAACTCCGGCTGCGCCGCGTAGCGCTCGGTCCAGTGCCATTCCTGCTGCAACGCCTCGTCGAACGAGAACGAATACTCCAGGCTCTGGATGTCGACCCGCGCCCCCGGATAACGGTTGTGATACCAGGTGCCGCCCACGCTGGGAGCGGCTTCAACCACACGCGCCGTCAGGCCACGGCGGCGGGCCTTCAACAACATGCACAGGCCGGCGAAACCGGCGCCGACGATCAGCACGTCCAGCGCGTGCGCGGGTCTCGGTTCGGTCAAAGGATGCCTTCTTCAGTGCGTGCCATGGCGAGCACAGCATAGCCCGAGCTCAGCGGCTGCGAGCTGCTGATCCGCGGTGCACAGGCCATTTGGACGCAAAGAGCGCAAAGGAGCGCGAAGGCCACAAGGCAGGTCTGCAGGCACTTGCCTTCCTGTCCTTTGCGCTCCTTTGCGCCTTTGCGTCCTCTGCGTCCGAAACACCTCCGGCGCAAAACGCCGCCACAAGTCTCGGGCATCTCACTTCACGGCTTCTTCACCGCCAGATCGGCCGCCACCATCGCGCCCACGTCCTCGTCGATCAGCGACCAGAACGGGTTGCTGCGCAGCCGCGTCAGCGAGCCGAGCGAGATCGTGATCGCGCCGTTTTCGCCACGCAGCAGCCACGAGCCGATGCTCGGGATGCCGTCGCGCCCGCTGCCGGGCAGGAAGCCGTAGACCGCGTCGTCGGGCGGGAACGGCAGCGCCACGTGGCCGAGCGAGACCAGGTCGGCCGGCCACACCAGTGCCGTCTCGCGAACCGAGCGGGTGCCGTCGGGCGCGAGCCGCTGCACGCTGATGCGGCTGCTGTTCGGGTCGGGGCTCGTCACCAGTTCCAGCGTCGTGGTGCGCGAGCCGTTGGCCAGCCGGTCGATCAACTCCCGCGCGGCCGGGCGCACCACGCTGCGCAGCGCCCGCTGGCGGTTGACATCGAACATCACCAGCCGGTGCGCCGGGCCTTGCAGGCGGCCGTACAGCGTGTCGGCCGCGCCGCGAGCGCCGACGGTCGAATCGACCACCGATTGCCAGGTGATGACGGGCGGCAGTTGCGCGAGCCGGCCAGCCTCGGCGGCGTCGCTGAGCGAGCGCTGCAACACGCGTGTTGCGCGGTTGACCTGCCGCGAGCCATTGACCGGGAAAGAGTTGAACTTGTAGGGGTCGAACTCGGCCGCAACCGCCTGCCAGCGCACCTTCTCGAGCACGGGGATCGGCACCACACTGAAGAGGTCGATCACGTTGGCCAGTGCCGCCACCGGCGTGAGCTCGATCGCGGGCGAGATCAGCAGCACGCGGTCGGGCCGTCGCAGCGCCGGCTCTTGCAGCGCGTCGAGCGTGTACTGCAGCGCCAGCGTGCCGCCGGTGGAATAGCCACCGATCCAGAACGGCGTGCCGGCGGGGGCGCGCGCGGCCACGTCGCGGGCGGCGATGCGCACCGCGGCGGTCCAGTCGCGCGAACTCATCTCGACCATCATCGACGGCAGCGTGCCGTGCCCCGGCATGCGCAGCACCGTGACCTCGAAGCCGCGCCGGTGCAGCGTTTCGGCGAGCGCCTTCATCGAGTAGGCCGAGTCGGTCAGGCCGTGCAGCAACAGCGCGTGGCCCACGGGCTCGGCCAGCGTGAGGCGAAAGCTCCGGTTGTACGGCGCGCCTTCGGCGAGGCGGTTCATCACGCCTTCGGGATTGAAGCGGCTGTGGGCAAAGGCCTCGTCGTTCAGGTCCCACTTCGAGACCGTGTTGCGGTACTCCTCGAACAGCTTCGCCTCTTGCTTCAGGTAGCCGTCGAAGTCGAGATCGGCATGCTTGTAGGCCGAGAACTCCTCGTGCAGGCGTTCGGTGTGCCAGGCTTGCAAGGGCGGCAGCGCATTCACCGCGTAGAGCGTGAAGCCGAGCGCGATCGCCAGGCACAGCGCCACCGCCCATTTCGCAGCGCGCCACAGCAGGCGCGCGACGCGCCGCGGGATGGCAACGCGCGGCGACGGTGGGGGCTCTGACACGGTGCGGTTTGACGGCATGAGCGGAGCGGGTGCGTCACGCCTTCTTCAGGCAATAGACGTGGTACGCGCCGTCCTTCTCGATCGTGCCCTCCACTTCCTTCGCAAAGCCGGGGAACGCTTCGGCCCAGTGCTGCAACACGCGCAGGTAGCTGATCCAGGCGCCGTCGGCCGGCCCGATGTTCTCGCCCGGCATCACGATCGGGATGCCCGGCGGGTACGGGATCACGCCCACCGTGACCACGCGGTTCGCCATCGCGGCCAGCGGCACCAGATCAACCTCGCCGGCCATCAACTTCTGGAACGCGACCCGCGGCGTGCATTCGGGCACCGGCAGTTGCGCATAGGCCTCGGCCTCCCAATGGCCCATGCGGCCGGCGCGCAACTCGGCCCACATCGCGTCACCCAGATCCTTCACGCCCATGCCGGCGTAGCGCGCCGGCGCAGCGGCCAGCACGCGCGGCAGGGCTTCGGCCAGCGGCGTGTTGGCGTCGTAGTCACGCTTGAAGTCGAGCAGGGTGTTGATCAGCGTGCCCCACTTGCCCTTGGTCACGCCCATCGAGAACAGGAACAGCACCATGTGCGAGGTGGTGCGCGACGGCACGAT